>CAZSTM010000131.1:2213-8542 GCA_964609635.1 uncultured Gemmatimonadales bacterium | reverse complement strand
GCTGCGGGCACGCTGGAAAACCCGTTCAAGACTCTGGCCCGGGCCTCCGCCGCCGCGGGGCCTGGAGATGTCGTACTGGCCCTGGAGGGCACCTATCGCGAGGGCAACCTGTTTACCGCCCTGCAGGGCAGCTCCGATAAGCCGGTGGTGTTCGCCGCCGCAGAGGGCCAAAAGCCTGTACTGGACGGCTCGGTGGAAATCGCCAAAGGCGCAGGCGGCTGGAAAAAAGTGGCTGAAGGCGTATATGCCGTAGATTTCACCCCGCCGACCGGATATGCCGGCTATGTGGCCCAGGATGAGCTGCGGATGTTCTGGAGCAAGACCCTGCAGAATCTGATGCAGGGATATCTGGAGAGAAAAGAAAGGCGCAGGACCAGGAGGCTGCCCATCGAGCGGAGCTGGTTTTTCGATAAGGAGAATTCACTGCTGTACGTTCGTCCGGGTGACGGTCTCCCTCCGGCGAAACATGGCTACAAGATCGCAGTTCACCGGTACGCCGCCCTGCTTTCCGGTTCCAGGAATGTAGTGCTTCGCGGATTCGAGATGCGTTATTACGGCGAGAGCGCAGTACACCTCGAAAAGGGCGCTCAGGGATGCGTGATATACGGCAACGTGATCCACCACGCCCAGCGCGGGGTAACTTTCACGGACAGCCTGACGGCCGACAACGCAGTCTGGCACAACGAAATATTCGAAAAGGGACTGCTGGATTACACCTGGGCCACGATCAAGGCCAGTGAATACGGCCGCCAGGGTATAGACGGTGCGGCCGGACGGGGCAATTCATTCTGCTACAACGAGATTTACGGTTATTTCGACGCTGTGGCTCCCGCGTTCTGGGCGAACTGGGGCAGGTTTCATTTCAATCGTGACATGGATATCATGTACAACCGGATGTACAATATCGGGGACGATGCGATTGAAGTAGAGGGGGGCGGCCTGAACGTGCGCGTCCACGGAAATACCATGCGCAACGTGTTTTCCGCAATCTCGCTCGCGCCCATCGAGAACGGACCCATCTATGTCACGCGCAACGACGCCTCCTACCTGATTCTGATGTTCAAGCTCAACGTGGGCGGCTGCACCTCGCTGGGCTGGACCTACTGCTACCACAATTCCGGCTACTCCCTGACCCGGGGCGACCAGTACGGCGGCACCGCCGTCAGTTTCCCCTCCGCAGGAAGCATTCCCATCAGCCATAAGGTGTTCAAAAACAATGCGTTCATCTGCGACGGCATGGGGCTTCGCAATGCCAACGAGCGCTACGATATCGACTACAACTGCTATAGCAGCGTGCCCGGCCAGGAACCTGTGGTCTTCCGCTGGGAAGTGGAATCAGACGGTAAATGGAAAGGTTCAGATTATGAAGTGCTGGAACAGTTCAGCGCCGCCACGGGACGTGAAGCTCACGGATTGTCGGCCGATCCCGGTTTCATATCCACGGACGGCCTGGGAGCTGAAGCCAGGGTGTTCTACGGAGACGGTGTATTCAACCATTACCCGCAGCTCGACGACATCTACAGCGGCAACTTGCACCTGAGCTCCGGCAGCCCCTGCATCGACCGGGGCATTGTGATCAGAGGAATCAATGAAGACTTCAGGCAAGAGGGCCCGGATATAGGCGCCTTCGAGTCCGGCAGTGAATGACCGGTCTTTTTGCCGCATATTATCTTAAAAGAGATGCTCCCGGATGCGGCGGGCGAAAATCCGGTCTGGAAAACCTAAGAGATTATTACTGGGAACTGAATTAAGATCACAGCTCGCGGCACCGGCGGCAGGATTCGGGGCATCAAGCACGCCCCCTACCGCCCCGACCTGCTCATCGGGGCACAGCGGGACAAGATCGAGCGCCGGTTCTTCCGGGCGTTCGCCAAGGTTGGCACAAAAGATGCAGATATATTGGTTGTCGGTACCATCTTACACTATGACAGCCTGTTATCCCGCTTGTCAGCCGACCCCGCATTCGACACCGGCCGTTACCGGGGCGTTATCAGGTGGATCGAGGGGCCGGCAAACTCCATAGTGAGATACAAAACTAGCCGATCAACCCTGCGGGCTGTCTGTTTCAAGAGGAGTGGTTCCAGTTTTTTGAAGAGAGTGATCCGGCGCCCGGAAGCCTTACAGCCGCGGCCGCCTGCGATCCCTCACTCGGTAAGGAGGGCAAACACCATGACCCCTCAGCGTTGGTTAACCCTGGCCGCGATAGCAACGGCATCCTCTATGTTCTTGACGCTGATATCCAGAAGCGAGCGCCCGACCGGATCATCGACAACGCGATTGAGCTACACCAAAGAAGAAAACTCAGCCTGTTGGGTGTAGAAGAAGTCCGGTTCCAGTAGTTCTTCAAGGATACCATGCTTAAAGTCGGCCGTGAGCGCAAGGCCGCCGGGCGGAAGCTCCCCGCCGATGATCGGATCACGCGCTGCGATTCACCGACTCAGGCATTCCGCAAGCCAGTCGATGACCTCCTCCTGCCTCTTTTCCTGGAAATGGTTGTAGTCCAAGGGTTCGGAGAGTTTGAACTTGGTTTTTTCTCCGTAGAGCCGATAGATATTTTGAACTTTCTGTGCACAATCGGCGACCTGGGGATGATGGGCGGTCCGGTCCAGGGTCGGCGCCACGCACAACAAGGGTCTGGGAGCAATGCAGGCCAGGATTTCATCAAAATCAACCGGGATTCTGCCCGGGTCGCCGGTAAAAAAGCCTAGACGGGGCAGCAGGCCGTGCAGGTGGGAGAATGCCCGGACTCCCTCTATTTCTTTGTCCTGCGTTCCCGGGCGCAATGGAGTGAACCCGCAAACCGATGCCATCCCTGATATCCTCTCATCCAGCGCCGTCGCCAAAAGCCCGACAGTGGCTCCCAGAGAATAGCCGGCAATATAAATCCGCTGGCTGTCGATGAAATCCAACCTTTCGAGCATGTCTATCGCAGAGCCGACATCCGCGACCATTTTTCCCAGCTTGGACCAGTGCGGGTATCTTTCATAAAACCGCGTTCCCTCCTGAATGCGGGTTCCGCAGCCGATCATGTCAAAGGCGAACACCGCGCAGCCAAGCCCGACCAGCCTCTCCACCAACTCCTCGTTGAGCACGGAGAAACCGGTATGATAGGTGAACCCATGTAAAAATATTACCACCGGCAGCTTGCCTTGAGTAAGTTTTCCCTGCTCATCAACCGGGTGATAAAGGTTGCCATAGAGATAGTCGCCGAAAGCCCCGCCGTAGGGATGTACGACCATTCTCCCCACTTTCTCGCTTTTCCCGGGCCTGCCGAACAGACGGCTCGGCCAGTCGTCTCCCCACCTCGGTTCGAGTCGATGCGGACCGGGATTCATCGCGGCCGGGGGAGCATCGCCGAGCGCCCAGTTTATTTGCTCGATAATGCCGCTCTTCTTCTGGTCCCAGGCACCGGTCGATTGGATTTTTCCTCCATCATCGGCAACCAGGAGGTCGGCCGGGCTTTTCTGTGTGTAGGCCGGCGGGTCCACCCGCTCTTCACTCAACTCCTGCCAGCGCTCAAAGCTGTAATTGTAATAGAGAGTACGTGGAACAGTGAACTTTTTGCGGTCGAACACATGGTCGAAAAAGTCCAGATAAACCTCGATGTCCCGGGCCGCCGTGGCATGCATTCCATGACGCAGCCAAATGGCGAGATTGTCCTCGGCATCGAGCAGCTTATAGACTTTCAGCAGCGAGAGGTAATTCTGCTCGATGCCCCAGGGGTTGCCGCCATACTCGGTAAGTGCGGAACTGAGCATCAGCGCCCTGGGGGCTACTAACGCCATCAGCAGGTTCTGGTCCACGGGCAGCTTGTGCTCCCTGCCCACAAAGAAACGCAGGCGGGGGTGGAACCAGTTGGGCGTGTTTCCGGTAATCTCCAGAATGGTTTCATTGGCGAACCTGTCGTCCGTGTAACGCCAGGGCACCTCGGCGCCTGTTCCTCCACTGCAGGCGATCACGGCGGTTATCCGCTCGTCGAAAGCCGCCGCCATCAGAGATTGTTTGCCGTTCCGCGAATGGCCGGTAAGTGCGATGCATTTTTTATCCACGAACGGTAAGGTGTACAGATAATCCACAGCGCGGTGGCCGCCCCAAGCCCGGCGCATGAGCCTGGTGAAATCGTACTGCGGATACCAGATATCGGCGTACTGCTCGGTATCATCCCTGCTGTCGGCCCCTGCATAGATACAGCCCAAATATCCCCGGCGCACGGCCGGCAGGGCCCAGGTGCGGTGATCCCACTGGGTCATGAAAACAGGGAAAGGCCCCTCGCCGGGCGGAATCAACAGCTCCAGGGTGAGCCCGGCCTTATGCTCCGGGCCGAAGCTTAGCTCCACTATTCGTGAAGTGACCGTCCCGGAGATTTCTTCACTGACCAGCTCCGCCTGGAGGTTGTCCGGCGCCGGGGGGGAAGTGCCGGTCAGCCAGTACTCAACCTGTTCCTTGATCCATTTCCTTTTCTGCCGCCACTGCCCGGGGGTTTTTACCGGGACAGTTCTGCCGCCGTCGGTTAAAATCAACGGATCCGGCAGAAAGGCATTTGAGGGCATCTTTGCGAAATCGGGAGGTAACTCGCCGGTGCGCTCCAGCCAATCGCGCCAGGTCCTGTCGAAGCGTGTTACCATGCCCCTGTCGGTTCGCACCGTAGGAAGAAAGCCAAGCAGCTCTTCAAGATACCTTTGCCTTGCAGGCATGTTTTCGACGCTCATCTGCGCCTCCAAACACGGACTTGATAGAAGAATCAGCAGGGAAGTAATCAGCAGCTTTGCAGGCATGGTGTATCCCTCCCGGACAGGTCTGATTACCGTAAATAAAAATACGAAAAAGGAGTCGGTTCGAGCACCTAGCAATATTAAAGAAAAATATTCGTAAGCTCCAAGTCGGAGAGCTCCGGCTTAAGCCGTATCTTCTTGAATCGAGACATTCTCTATCGGCATTTGCCATATGTTATTCTTTTTCCCGATGAGTATCAAGGGTTTTCTCCTCGGAGACCTCTGCTGTTAGCATATTATGGATAGTGGGAGAGTTCCGATATGAAGCTTGAATTTTTTCCCGGTGAGTGGTACAGTTCCGGGGTGCAGGTCGGCAAAATCTCTGAACGGCTCAAAAACAGGAGTTAAGATGAAATCGAAATGGCGTCTTTTTTTATTAAACCTGACTTTTTTTGGTTTCACTCTTTTACCGGTATCGGCAAAAGCCGGTTCTCTGCCAGGTTTTCCGGGAGCGGAGGGTTTTGGAGCGGTGACTCCGGGCGGCAGGGGCGGCCGCGTGCTCAAAGTAACCAACCTGAACCCGGACGGTCCCGGCAGCCTGCAGGCCGCCTGCGACATGGCGGAACCCCGGATAGTGGTTTTCGAGGTGAGCGGGGTAATAGCAGGTGACGTGGTGATACGACACGGCAAGATCAGCATCATGGGCCAGACCGCACCCGGAGGGGGAATTACCGTCAAGGGCATGCTGAGTTGCGAAGCGCCGCGGGGGGAAAAGATCGAAGATATCCTGGTTAGGTTCCTGCGGGTACGGCCCGACTCCAACGAAACGCTCAACCAGCAGGGCGACGCTATCCGCTTTTCAGCCGCCCGCCGGGTGATGATCGACCATTGTTCCACCAGCTGGGCCAGCGATGAAACTATCGACGTGTTCTCGGCCGATGACGTTACCGTGCAGTGGTGTACCGTGGAAGACGGCGATACCTGCGGCCACGAGGAAGGTGTCCACAACTACGGGCTGATCCAGGGCCCCAACGGCCACCGGATTTCGGTGCACCACACCCTGTTCGCCCACCAGAAGCGCCGCTGCCCTGCGCTTGCCAACGGCCCGGCAGATGTGGTCAACAACGTGGCTTACAACTTCCGCGACGGTTTCTTGCACGACAACCGGGTCAACGACAAGACTTTCAATATCGTGGGCAACTACTACAAGGGCGGTCCCAGCGACCCACGGATTTTCCCTTTCTGTTTCCGCGACGGCTATTACTTCCTGCGGGACAACTACATCCACGGCCTGGGGCTGGTGCAGGACCCCTGGCGCGAAGCGGACCGGCACCCGGGACTGGCCTACTATGCCAAAAAGTACGGCAACCGCGCCCCGGAGCCGGCCGAAACACCGCCGGTGACCACTCACTCTCCGCAGCAGGCCTATGCTCTGGTGCTGGCGCAGGCAGGGGCTTTCCCCCGGGATTTTATCACCACCCGATGTATTGAAGAAGTAAAGACGGGCACGGGCACCTGGGGCAGGCGCGGCATCCCGGACCTGATGCGGGGACTGACTCCCACACCGCCTCCGAAAGACTCCGACGGCGACGGCATGCCGGACGACTGGGAGGCCTC
>CAZSTM010000131.1:0-2203 GCA_964609635.1 uncultured Gemmatimonadales bacterium | reverse complement strand
CTGGACCCGGCGGACGGCACGGACCAAGGGCGTGTTATGGCCGGCGGCTATACCGCGATTGAGGAGTATTGCAATGAGAGGGCGGCAGAATCTCTGAATACCAGGTAAACCTTAGCTTTTATCTTGCATTAACGCATCTGCCGCCGGTAGAACCCTCATTAGAGGCTCGATTTCAAGTCTCGTCGGGTCCGCCATTTTTTAAAAGCATTTGAATTTACCGGTTCAGGTGCTTTTTTTATATCTTCCGATTGATCTTCCAATCCTCGATAGACTCCAGGGACAATCAGGCGATCCCCTTCTTTTAGTTCATCAATGAATCCCTTTAGCTTTCGTTCCTTCCATGATTTTTGGCCGCTTATTTTCTCCTCGATAAAAAACCTTGCAGTAATCAATTTTATTGTTAAAATAAAAAACCTTGCAATAATCTATTTTATTGTTAAAATAAAGTATATCGCTTTTGTTTTTCTCAATATCTTGATCAATAGTGGATATTCTAGGGTATGCTATTGTCTTTGGTTTTTTTGATTACTGTCGATTTGTACCATTTTCCCTCCGGAGTAAATGAAAATATAACTATTATATATATAATATAATAAATTATAAGTTGAAAATAAAGGATATTCTATTAAATAAAATAGTGTATAAAGGAACGTTTAAATTTAATGTCGCCTGAATTCTTTTAAACTAACATGGTTAATTACTGAATTAGTATGAACAAAATAAATGATAGGTGGGTGAAAAAATGGTAGAAGATCGACCACAATATGAAGAAACCGAGATTCAAAAATGGTATGATGAACAAGAAATAGAAGAGAAAACTGAGGGGGAACTAGAGTCCTACGAGGAATCTATCGAACATAAGTACACCTTAAGCCAACTAAGAGTTATTCGTGAGACGAAGGATTTCAACTTGGATTACCTTCGCCATGCACTTACTCCAAGTGTAAAGCTAATTGATATTTCGCCTTCTTATCAACGAAGGCTACGTTGGTCAAGAAAAAAACGTTCTCTGCTAATGGAGTCATTTTTACTAAATATACCTATACCTCCTATATTCTTATATGAGCGAGATTATAATGAGTACGAAGTTATTGATGGACGACAGCGCCTGCAGGCTGTAAGTGAATTCTTGGCGAATAATTACTCGTTGACCGGTCTTATCTATTGGCCTGAGCTAAATGGAAAAAGGTTTAACGATCTTCCACCGGTTATAAAAAGAGGATTACTTCGACGGAGTTTGGCGGCAGTTATCTTACTGGTACAAACAAGGCGACCTGCCGAGGATGATGTTGATGTGCGTACTATTCTATTCGATAGACTAAATACTGGAGGTGAAAAGCTTAATCCGCAAGAATTAAGGAATGCGCTTTTTTCTGGGCTATTTAATGACATGCTAATTAGAGTGGCCCGTAATCAAATTTTTACACAAACTTGGAACATTCCTGACTACACTGAAGGTGAAGAAGAAGAAATTTCGGAAGAACTTGAAAAAAACACCTTATTTCATACGATGACTGACTGTGAATTAGTACTAAGATTTTTTGCAATCAGAGATGCAATTGTTAATGATCGCAAGGGATCTTTGAGACGCATCCTTGATAGATATATGAAAGAACATTCTCAGGATTGCCTGGTTGAGATTGAAAGACTTGAAAGAGAATTTGTTGCAGTTCTCGAAGACTTATTTTATACATTTGATAAAAAGCCTTTTAGATTACCAGCCCTAAATCTTCCAAGTCCTCCACTTTATGATGCTTTGATGGTGGCTTTGAGTCTTGAGGAGGAATTTTGTCCCCGAAACAACAAGCAAGTTATTCAGGCAAAACTTAGACACTCATTAGATGACGATGAACGATATGAAATCCTTGTTGGTCGCGGTAATACAATAACGGCAGTACACAATAGGGTAAATCTCGCCCGTCGGATTCTTCGGGGGGAAGACTAACGGCTGATTTATTTTATCCTGTTATAAGTGCGTTTACAGATGATTTATCCCGCATTGTAGAATTATGCAAATTGTTAAAGTCTTTTCGGGACTTCGGTGGCTATGACGAGCCAGGAGTGGACGAGACAGATGAATTCATTACCTCCTCTGCTGAATTGCGGATATTAGTAAGAGAACAGCGAACTGACTTTCCACTGTTTACAGGTTCACTTTTACTGTATTTAGCGGGAAGGTTTGAATACTTTGTAAAAACTTGCT
>CAZSTM010000130.1:0-9144 GCA_964609635.1 uncultured Gemmatimonadales bacterium | reverse complement strand
GTAAGGCCCGTTTTTTCAATCAGTTTGCTGCTCATAATACCGTTTCTTGGTTTATTCCGGTTAGAAAAAAAAGAACCGACCGCGCAAACTTGAAGTTTGGCACACAACGCGATAGGACCTTTTGCGTAATACTCAAGGTATGGCGTCTCGCGGTTTGCTTATGTGGTTTAGACCCAACATTTTTAAAATTCTTTAAAACCGGATCAGCCATGGATGAATGAATATTAATAAAATCTTCACGTTTTGTCAAAGGGGAATATAAAGTGGATCGATGTACCGGAAACGACCGTGCTAGCGGTGGGTGCCCGTACGGCGGTCGGCATCCGTATCCCAGGCCTGTCGGTCCGGCCTTCGGGGCAGGCGCGAGGTATCCACCCGGTTGACATAGACTGCAACAGCACCTTCTGCCGCTCCCATCAGAAACAGGCGCTCCCCGTCCGCCGCGGCATCGGCGGGCGCCAGGGGCAGGTCGATTTCCTGGTAGACCATTCCCCGGTAACCATCGGCCACAATCAGCCTTTGCCTGTTGCGGAAATCCCGTAAAAAAAGCTCATCGCCTGCCACGTACACAAAGCTTCCACCCGGCTCGATTTCATCCCACCTGAAATGGGTCTCGCGGTTGACTATGGTAACCTTGTTTCCGCTGGAAATGTATGCCTGGGCCGAGTTGCGGGGCAGATAAATATCCTCGGCACCGTCGGGCAAACGCACGATGGATTTCTGCCTGGTGTAGCCCCGCTCGAAGATGTACAGATTGTCGGAGGTGCCGATGTAAGTATAGCTGGTGTCCGGGTCCGCGCGTATGACCTGCACTTCGCTCCGGGTGGGGGGCAGCTCCACCATCCGGTCATTGCCGACCCAGTACAGCTCGCTGCCCCGGGAGCGGCTGAACCCGTCCGAGGCAAGATAGCGCTGAGTCATTTTATAAGGGCGGACCGTATAACCACGCGAGCTTATTGGACCGTCTTTCTCCGGAGAAAAGCGATAAAGTTCCGCGGGGAAAAAGGCCCAGGCTTGTTTCCCATCGGCAAACAGGCCCTTGCAGACTCCGGGCAGGGGCAGTCCTCCATAGCGAAATTTCAGGTCCAGGTCGATCTGAGACAGGTAACGGTCCTGGTCTGCGATCAGGAACCTTTTCGGATTCGCGGTAGGTGCATAAAATTTAACTCCCCGGGGCAGAGCGAGCTCATTGCCCAGGGCAACTTTCGACGGCGGCGATTCCAGGATTGTCACCAAAGAGTCGTCGAACACCAGGTAGCTTCTGCTCTGGGGGTGATAATCCAGGCTACCCCCCACCGGGATGATATCCTCTATCAGCAGGTTGTCCGGATCGAAAACCATGATATTCCCACGGAAGCAGTTGTTGACCACCAGCCGATAATCCTGGTAAAACATACGGCCCAGGAGGACACCCACCAGGAGCGAGATTTCCTCTTCCAGCCGGTCGGCGTCGAGGATGGTAATCGAGCTGGACAGGCCGTTGGCCACAATCAGTTGCCCGGGGCGCGCCGTCATGGGGCCCGGTCCCATTTCGAGAGACACCCGGCGCAACCGGCCGCCGAGGTCTTCTTGCAAAATGAAAAGGTCATCCAGTCCGCCGGTGACAAACACCTTGCCCTCGGAATAAAGCACCCGCTGAAGGGGAGACTGCAGATCGACCCGGCTTCTTTTGTCGGGCCGGCGCGCCTCGACCCGGTAGAGCCTGTCACCGGTTACCATCAGATAGAGAAACTCTCCCCTGTCATCGGCAGCCAGGTCTTTGACCGCCGCGCTTAAACTCAGAATGCGCTCCAGGCGAGCCTGCGGAGCCCCGTCTGCCAGGCTGAGAGAATAAACCGTGGAGGATTCGCAGCTGCCGCTCGCCAGATAGAGCAGGTCCGACTCCGGCGGGGCGTAATAATCCAGCAGCGGACCATCGAGGGCCGGCTCGACCTCAAGCGGTTCGAGGCTGCGAGGCCTAAACAGCTTGATTCCACCCGAGGACCGGCTGATCAGAATCATGATCTCGCTGCGGGAATCGACCGCCAGCAGGTAAGGCGGGTTTAAACTCGTCGAGACCCGCACCGCAGGCTCGTTTTCCGCCAGGTCCCAACTCAGCAGAGAGCGGTTCTCCTCATCGGTCATGTACAGGTAGCGGGTATCGGAGGAAAGCAGAACGGCTCCCGGATGAAAATCCAGCAGCATGGTATCGGCAGGTGTATAGTTTTCCAGACTATAGATGAGCATCCCCGTGGTGGGGCCGCTCTCGACAAGGTACAGCTCGTGCGCCGGCAGGTTAACCTCGACAGCTTGCAATCCTCGGGGTACCGGAATCACGGCCTTGAGATCGGGTTCTGCAAGGTCCAGCACTGAAAGGTTGCGGGAGGCCACGTTAACAGTCAGCAGTCGGCGCTCATCCACTTCGATCAACTCGGCGATCAGGGTCCCGTTACCGGGAACCGGCCCGAAATGGAAGAGGGATTCCAGTTCCAGGTTGCGCCTGCCGGTATCGTACCGGAAACTCCCGGCGCCGCCGTCACCCGGAATAGGTTTGGGAGTAAAGGGTCGCGGATCCATTGTCTGCCAGCCCAGCACCGGGTAAGTGCGTACCAGCCATTGCATGGTCTGACGGTCGAGTCTCTGGATCAGCTCTACATATTCCGGACGAAAATAGCTTCTCGATTCGCGACTAATCCCGCGGCATTCGAGCGGCCACTGGAAACTCTGGTAGGGGATGCGAAAGGCCGCCTGAACAGCTTGAGCCGACCCGCAGATCAAGCTCAGCAGAGTAAAAAGCAAGCAGGCGAATCTGGAACAGATCATGGGAATGGGACGCTCCCTCGATGGAAAAACACGGCGAGCGATCGAAGCTGTTTAGAGATGAGGCCTGGGGGCGTTTTGTTTCTTTCCGGGCACCGCGGCCGGAAGAACTCCTGCGTTGCGTTATCATTGACAGGTTTCGAAACGCCGCACGCGGGGTAGAAAGTCTCCGTCGATCCTGCCGGACGAGTCGGGACTCCTGCCGTCTTAGCGGGAAGTGTCAAAAACGGGTAAAGTATCCGGCAGAGCGCGGCCGGCGAGCAAAGTCTCCACAAAGTTACGGCCGGGGGGTACATCCTCGATTAACTCGACCGCCTTCAGCAGGGGCTCGTCGTAATCCGCCAGCACCCGCTGAGCGGTGTTGCGGACAAAAAAGGCATCCGCGATATAGTAGTTCATCCACTGGAGTATGATAGGTTTAACCTGATCGAACTCGGTCTCTGTCAGGTCGAAACCCTCATTTTTCATTAACTGAATAGCCTGGGCCACCATTTCAGGGGTTACTTTGACCAGCCTTTCCCGGAGATCCTTCTGATAGGGAACGACATCGACCGAGTCCCGGACGATTTCCGGATTACCGTTCTTGTACTGGACGGCGTATCGGAACATCAAGCTGCGGAAGAGACCGACTTTTCTGAATATCTTGCGCTCGGACTCGGTGAGCGAGTCGGACTTGACAATCAAATCCGGAGTGATGCCTCCACCGCCGCGCACCAGGCGCCCGGAATCGGTAAGAAAGGTACTCAGGGTATCCTCGACTTTGAGCAGCGCCTGGTGTGTGTCTCCGACTCCGCGGTCGGCGTGTATGCACCGTCCGCTCGGAGTATAGTATTTGGCGGTTGTCAGCTTGAGCGCGTAGTTTTCCCGCAGGTCGATAATGGTCTGCACGCTTGCCTTACCGTAACTGGTAGTGCCCATTATCACCGCTTTATCGTGATCCTGCAGCGCGCCGGAGACTATCTCGCTGGCCGAGGCGCTTCCCCCGCTGATCAGGGTGATTATCGGCCCGTCCACCCAGATCGGAGGTTCATTTGCCCGGTAGATCCGGTTAGAGTGGCGAATCCGGCCGCGGGTGGAGACTATCACCTGCCCGGGTTCCAGAAAAAGGTCCGCCACATCGACTGCCCGGGATAACAGCCCGCCCGGATTATCCCGCAGATCGAAGATAAGCTTTTTCATGCCGTGGGCTCTCAGCTCCTGGATCGCATCGACCAGCTCCTCGCCGCTTTTTTCCGAGAAGACCCCCAGGCGGACATAGCCGACCTCGGGCGTGAGCATGAATCTGGCTTGAACGCTTTCGATCTTGATTATGGCGCGGGTTATCTCAAAATGGATCTCTTCATCGACCCCGATCCGGCGAATCCAGATATTTACCTGAGTTCCCGGCTTGCCTTTGAGCCTCTTGACCGCATCCTCCAACTTCATGCCGAAAGTAGGCTCGTGCTCGATGCGTACGATCCGGTCACCGGCCTGCAAGCCCACCCGCGAGGCGGGCGTTCCGGGGATCGGCGCCAGCACGGTGAGGCTGTCCTCCCTGATGCTGATCTCGATGCCGATGCCTCCGAACTCTCCTCGGGTCTGTTCCATCAGCCGCTTGCGATGGCGCTGATCCAGCAGTTCGCTGTGGGGATCGAGGCTTTCCACCAGCCCCTCGATAGCCTCTATCACCAGGTCCTCGGGCGAGATCTCATCCACGTAGTTGTCTGCCAGGACATGCAGCACATCATTAAGCAGCATCAGGTTATGGGCACTGCTGCCGCGTTCTTCTGAGGCGTAAACCGAGCTCAGTAGCCCTGCGACTACAAATAGACCAACGGCTGCCAGCCTTATTCCGGTCCTGCCGGTAATCTTCATTCGCTATAACCCGCCTTCTGTTCGGCCCTAACCGGCCTGCGAGGAAGCTGAAAAACAAATTTACTTAAGAAAGTAGAAGTTAATTTGAAGGCAAGAGATTGTCAATAATAATACACCACAACCGGCAGATGGTTAGCGTTTTATGGCAGAATAGGGCGCACTGTGCCCCGAAAACGATTGTCATTGACCATAAGGAAAAAGCAGGAAGCCTAAAGGAGCCGGATCGGGCTGGATTCCGGCTCCAGGTCCGAATCGATGCGGAGCATCTTCCGTCCGCCCGGCAGATAATCTTCCACCACCGGTCGATCCACGCGGCGCAGTGCCCGGGTTATCCGGGCGATCCTCTTGGACTCGGAAACAATGGTTTCGACCTTGTTCAAGGTCGCCTGGTCCGCATCGTTCAGATCGTTAAGCAGAAACTCGGCGTTGCCGATGATAACGGTGAGAGGGTTGTTTATTTCGTGGTTGACGGCGACCGCCACCTCGCCGATTGCCGCCAGGCGTTCGCGCTTGACCAGTGCGGCCTGGGCCTGCTCGAGCTGGCGGTTTTTCTCTTCGAGCTGACCGTTGGTTTCGGCCAGCTGATTGAAATACAGGGTGCGCTCGATTATCACACTGAGCTGTCCGGCGGCGATGGAAAGCACGCGCAGGTTGTGACGGTTAAACGTCCCCGGTCTGGTGTGTCCGAAATTCATCACCCCGATCAACTCCTCGCCCAACAGCAGTGGAATGGACAGAAAAGAGCGTACCGGAGCCTCATCCTGGACCTTGCCGCGATGGATATCGCTTAAGAGAATCGGCCGCTTCTGCTTGGCCACCCAGGCACTGAGCCCGTTGCCCATGTCGAAGCTGACCGGCTGTATCAGGTCCACCACATGCCCCTTGTTGGCCACCACCCGCAGCTTTTTAAGCTCCTCATCGTAAATGAACAAGGCAGCGAACTCGAAATCCACCAGTTGCTCCAACAACTCGAGTACCGAGGAAAAAGTATTTTCCGGCTCGGTGCAGGACTGGATTACCTGGCTGATCTTTAACAGAACCTCTAGTTCGTTCTTTTTTTCCGATGCGGTTATGGATTTGCTCTTTGTGGTCATACTTAATTATCGGGAAAACAGGATAAAAATTGAACTTTTTTCTGCGCGGACTGCTTGTCGATGATTCCGGCTCGAAGATACCCGGCGTACCGACTGTAAACCGGTGGGTTTACAGTTTCCGGATCTCTGTCGGTGAGCAGGCCGCAGTCCTGACTATTGCGGGTGCAGCCCGGCGGGACCGCGCGCCATAAGGCCGGGTATTACAGCGAGCCTGTAAAAGCAAGGGTATTGGCTAACGGACGAGTCTGACCAGACGGGAGCCGCAGATGGGACACAGGCCGGATTTGTTGGAGATGATATGCACCTCGTCCTGCCAGTAGCAGACATACTTTACGCCCAGCGGCTTGTTCATTCCCGTAATCAGGGCCTCGAAAGTCTTTTGGGCAAGATCCTGCATAACCAGGCGAGCGAGCCTTTCCCGCTGGCGGAATCCGAGATACAGGTTGGGATCGTCCATGGTCAAGGGGAATATCTGCGCGCCGCGCCCCAGACTCTTTTCGCCTGTTATCCGCTTGGCATACTGAAGAGACCCGGTTTTGCCCTCGACCAGGGCCATATCGAGCTCGGCCCGGAAAGTCACTTTGTTGCGATGAAAGAAAAGCGGTATTGTAAATCCGCTCCCGCGATCGATCTCACAGGAAACCAGGCGCAGAAAAGCGGCGTAGTCGGAACGGGTCAGCTCGCAAATACGGACCATGACTTTCGGATCGTAGACCTCCGGCACCATGGCGCGGTTACGTGCCAGGATTCCCTCCACTTCCGCCTGGGTCTTTATCGTGAGATAATCCTCCGAACGCAGAAAGGCCATCAGGTCAAGGGTGAAATCCCGGATGTCAAAAGGATCGTCTGCCACCGAGAAGCGTGGATCCAGCACACAAAGTTGGGTTTCCGGATATACCAGTCTTTCCGGCGGAATGGCATTTTCCTCATACTGCTGGCAGAAAAGACTTGTAAGAGGAAACGCCGCCCAGAGGCCGGCAACCAGCAGTGCCCTGAAAACCAGGCCGAACCGGCCTGCTCTTACGCCGCGAATGCTTTTCGGCAAGCCTGAATTATATATCGATCTGCAGTTCAAGGTCAGTCTCTCGGTTCATGTTTTCGGCTGTCTGAAGAAATTGGAAGCCCTCTTCTCTGTCGAGCAGGGCGCGCGCCTGGCCGTAACGGGTCTTGTGGATTTCATCGGGCCGACCACTTCCGGCAGACCTTCCGGCCGGCGAAGCGGACAGGGCCCACTTTACTTCCTCGCGGGAAAGGTTCATTTCCTGGGCGATGTCGCCTATGCTCCAGTCCTTGCTTCTTAACTGCTGGATCAGCCGCGCCTGGACATCATTGCCACCTTTACCGAACTTTACGGCCGGGGAGTCTTGGGCGCTTCCTTTCTTGGTTCTGGAGAGCTCCTCTTTTATGCGGTGGGCAATGTCCTCACCGTAAATACCGCCGGCGGCCGCGGGATTCAAGCGCAACTCCATAGCTCCGACCCCGTTGAGACGGCTGGAGGAAACATCAGCTTGGGATCGGTTCCTGGCCTGCTGTATGGCCGCCAACTCACTGGCCAGGACTTCGGCCACCTGTTCTTTATTCCGATTGATTGTGGGCCGGTTCTTTTCGACCCTGGTGTCGGCCCGATCACCTGATGAGGGATTACGATACACATCGACCACCTGCCCGGTCTTTCCGGAGAGCCAGGCCTTTCGCCTGAAAAGACGTCCGACGAATATCTGTTCGCCCAGAAGGGTCAGAACAAAAAGGATTCCGGTAATCAAGGTCAACAGCAACAACTGTTTGCGCAGCAGCCCGGCCTGCGCCAGGGAGATTAGTTTCGAGGCGGTCGAGCGCGCGGTACCCATCAAAGAGCCGGCGGCACTCCCCGCAGGACCGTCTGTCCCCGATCCCCCACTGTCCTGCAGCCGACCGGCTGAACTCACCAGAGCCTTTTCCTCTGGATCGGCCGGTTCACTCGGAGAGGGATTGGCAGCGAGCAAAGTATTCCCGCTGTCATATTTTTCATTCGGCGAGGATTCCCGGGAAAACCCGGGGGCCTGGTAGCTTCTTTTGGCCGCAGTAGCTTTGACCTCGATTTTTTCCCCGGAGGGCCGGCCGGTTTCGGTTTGCCTTCCCAGCGACTTTTCGAAATTGGCCGCGGACAGCTTGCTGTTGCCCAGGGATTTATAGATTACCCCGAGCTGAAAGTAGGCCTGCGAATAATTACGATCCCAGCGCACGGCCTCTTCCAGGTCGTCGACCGCCTGCTCCAGACGGCCGTCGGCTTTAAGCCCCATCGCTCTTTCGAAATAAAAAGCCGCTGAATCCCGGGCCGTTCGGCTTGCAGCCTGCTGTGGGATTTCCAGCGGCCAACTTTCAGTCTTTTCTATCCCGGGGCCGCTTAAAGACGCTTTTTTGCCGCCACCGTCCTCGACCGCCGCTTCCAGAATCCGGTAATCTATCTCCGGATGTTTATCAGCTAGAGCGAGACGCGCGGCCCGATCAGGCAGCCGGCCGACGAACTTCCGCCAGGCACTGTGCATGGCCGGATAGTTGCCGTTTTTATAATAGATCCAGCTCAGGAAAAGCCGGGCCTCATTACCATAGGTGGAACTGGTGGCAGCCCGCTTGAAGTTGATCATGGCTTTGTCTAACTGGGACAGTTTATAACGAATCACGCCTGCGTGGTAGTAGCTCTCCGCCACTCGGCTGCCGGCGCGAATGGCGCTGCGCAGCGACATCAGCGCTGCATTGAAATTACCCGAGCGCATCTGCTCTATCCCACGCCGGTAGTAGTCGACACTCTGCCGTGCACTCTCCGGCGTCCGGCTGTGGGCACCGGCGCGGATATCGGTCAGTTCCAGAACGAAACGGGGCGGTTGGGAAATTTCGTAAGTTTTTACCTTGAACGGGTGACGGGCCTTGACCCGGGCCACAGTGGAACCCTGACCCAGCGGTAAAAAAGTCACCGATTCCAGATGGGGATTTTCGGCGTAGAGGAAGGACTGCTTTGCCAGCGAAGCGATCCCGGTGTTGTCGAAACGGATAAACACCAGATTCTCCTCGATGTTGACTTCCACCTGTGCCTTTGCCGGCTCATCGAGGCTGAAAGCAACCCTGAGGTAATCGTCCTCGCTGAACACCTGCAGATCCACCATCTGGGCAGCGTTCAGCGGCAGAGAAAAAATCATCCAGAAAAGCAGCAGGCCAGGTTTGAGCAGTTTCATGGTAAGATTCCGCGAAAAGTTTTCAATTCTGTCTTTGCAGTACCCTGTCACGGGTGTCAAGCAGGTAAACAAATCGAGTTTCCTAGGCTGATGTTAAAGCAATAGTTATGCCAGTATTTTCGAGGGGGCTGGTCAGCGGTACGGCCCAGGTATAATAAGGCTTTAAGAGATATCGAGAGCGGAACAAA
>CAZSTM010000129.1:7719-9157 GCA_964609635.1 uncultured Gemmatimonadales bacterium | reverse complement strand
ACCCTGGAGGACGTACTCAACATTGTCGAAAGAGAGAAACCTGAGGGAGTGATCGTGCAGTTCGGCGGGCAGACTCCTCTCAAACTCGCTGCTGCCCTGCATCAACAGGGAGTACCGATAATCGGCACCTCGCCCGAAAGTATCGACCTGGCCGAGGACCGTGAACGTTTCGGCAAGCTGCTCCGTGAATTGAAAATCGACCATCCGGAGTACGGTATCGCATACAACGAGAAAGAGGCCCTGGCCATAGCCCGCAAAATCGGTTACCCCGTCCTGGTTCGACCCTCATACGTGCTCGGCGGGCAGTCGATGGCCATTGTCTACGATGACCCTAACCTGAAAAATTACATGAAAACGGCCATCGATGCTTCCCTGGGCAAGGCTGTCCTGATCGATAAATACCTGGAAAAGGCTTTCGAGGTGGATGTGGACGCCATCAGCGACGGTTCCACGGTAGTGATCGGCGGAATCATGCAGCATATCGAAAAAGCCGGCATCCATTCCGGCGACTCGGCCTGTGTCATGCCCCCGCTGGAGATTCCACCCGAAATAATTGACCGGATGAGGAAGACCACCGAAAAACTGGCCCTGGCCCTGAAAGTCAAAGGCTTGATAAATATCCAGTACGCAACCAGGAACAAAGAGCTTTTCGTGCTGGAGGTAAACCCGCGTGCCAGCCGCACGGTGCCCTATGTGAGCAAGACCATCGGGGTATCACTGGCCAGGCTGGCGGCCAAGGTGATGGTCGGCCGCACCCTGAAAGAGCTAGAATTTACCAGAGAACCCAAAATCAAACACGTCTCGGTCAAGGAAAGTGTCCTGCCCTTTATCAAGTTTCCCCATGTGGACACCCTGCTCGGGCCGGAAATGAAATCAACCGGAGAGGTGATCGGCCTGGACCGCAGCTATGGTATCAGCATGGCCAAAGCTCAGATGAGCGCCGGTAACTCCCTGCCGACCTCGGGTGCCGTGGCTGTAAGCCTGGCCGACAAGGACAAAGACCATCTGCTGCCAACCATCCGCAGGCTTAAAAAGCTGGGCTTCGAGCTTTTCGCCACCTCCGGCACCCGCAGCTTTCTGACCAAAAAAAGGATAAAGTGTGAACCGGTTTACAAAGTAGGCGAGGGCACTCCCAACATTGTGAACCTGATCCAGGACGACCGAATAAGCCTGCTGATCAACACCCCGCTGGGCGGGAAAAGCCAGTACGATGCCAAGGCGATGCGCAGGGCCGCCCTGACCCATGGGATACCCTACGTGACCACGACTTCGGGTGCGCTCGCCGCGGTGGAGGGCGTGGAATCCCTGTTGAAAGAAGAACTCACCGTAACACCACTTCAGGAATATTTCAAGTAGAACCACCGGCCGGTTGCCTTTGAAATTGATGATAAAACCCCAGGTTTGCTAAATGAAAAAAATTCTTGTAATCGACGATGTA
>CAZSTM010000129.1:0-7709 GCA_964609635.1 uncultured Gemmatimonadales bacterium | reverse complement strand
AGCCGAAACCCGGGATATTTTTACCACCCTGCTCGACGAGCAATACCAGGTGCTCGAAGCCTCGGACGGTCTGGAAGGATTGACTGTTGCCGAAACCGAACAGCCTGACCTGATCTTCCTGGATATTTCCATGCCGGGCATGGGCGGGTTGGATACCATCAGACAGATACGCAAGCATGCCACCCTGTATCCGGTACCGGTGGTAGCTGTTACCGCCCATTCAACTTTCAGTGCCCAAAAAGCCGTGGAGGGAGGCTGCGACGATTATTTACTCAAACCCCTTACTCCTAAAAAAATAATGGAGAAAATCGAAAAATGGATCGACTGAGCCGGTTCCGAAACAACTCACCGGCAGAGGCCCGGGTTTTCAGCGCCTGGTTCATCCGCGCTCTGGCGGTTGGTTGCCTGATCCTGATTGCAGGTTTCGCCTGCACGCAAGAGAGAAATACTCCCGTGGAAGTGGCCGAACAGTTCCTGGCGGCACTGGCCGGGGGGTCCAAAAGCACAATCGATACTCTGGTGGCCTGGGACAAAGTGCTGCTGGCCGAGGGCTATATCGCCTGGAATATTTTCAATCAGTACTCGGATGAGGAAAAAGCACGTGAGATAGACAGATACAAGCAGAGGTTTTTTGAACAGGATCTGCCTTTATTGAGAAAGTCCACCTATCGTATCCGGGGTAAAAAAGGAGTCGTTGTCAACCGTGATGACAGCGATGCTTTTATCACAGTAGTTTTCAAGGGCAATGAAAGAACGAAAAAACAGGGGAGGGAGTTTGAAACAGCACTGGAAATGAAATTTGATCCTTCACGTCAAATGTGGGTTATCGTAAATTTCGGGGACCTGATCAGTATCAACGTGATCGAGGGGGATTACGATCCCGGTCGTTTTTATCTCGACAAACCGATCCGGTAACTCACCAACGTTTTTTAACCTTTTGGGATGGGGTGTTTATACTATGAGCAGTGAAATTCAGTTTCCGCAATGTCAGAAATGCAATCAGGGAGTTCTGGTTCCCTTGAGCGACTATGGGCGTGACGGGGCATCGATCATGTACAAGGCCTGGGTGTGCACCAATCCGGATTGTGGTTTCCACTTGAGGATCGATAACGGCGAGGTCTCGATCGGAAAGGACATCGGCAAGTCTTTTAAATAAGCTCTCGATCTCTAACTGCAAAATCTTAGGTGAGCCGGTTTTACCGCCCGGACCGCCACTTTGATATCCCTTCTTTGGCGTTCTAGCTCTCGGCGACCTTATTCACAATTACCGGAAGGTTCGGATGCTACCCGTTCTTACCGCCCAACAGATTGCCGGCGTAGACCGTGAGACCATCCAGACTCTGGGTTTACCCGGAGCGGTGTTAATGGAGACAGCGGGCCGCTGCGTTGTCGAGGCGATCATGCGCTGCCCGTCAACCGCAGGAAGCTCCCGACCGGTGATACTCTGCGGTAAGGGCAATAATGGCGGGGATGGTTTCGTGGTGGCGAGATATTTCTTTGATCGCGGCGCTGAGGGTTTCCCGCGGGTCTTCCTGTGCGGAAAGCTGGCGGATTTAAAGGGTGATGCGGCCTTGATGTCCCGGGTGGCGGTTGAACTCGGCGTTCAGGTGACCGAACTGGCGGAGAACGACAAGCTGGAAGGACTGAACGGTGCAATCGAAAAGGCTGACCTGGTGGTGGATGCTCTGCTGGGTTCCGGCGCAAGCGGGGCTCCACACGGCCTGATCTTGCGGGTAATCGAAGCACTCGGGCGGTATGACGGCCCGATAGCCGCCCTGGACTGCCCCAGCGGCGTGGAGATGGATACCGGCCAGGTGCCCGGAGCCGCGGTCAAGGCCGATTTAACGGTAACTTTCGGTACAGAGAAAATCGGCCACCGGCTTTACCCGGGCCGCTCGTACTGCGGTGCGGTGGAAGTCGCCGACATCGGGTTCCCTGCCAAAGCCCTGGAAGCTGCCGGCTGCAACCTGTTTGTCAGTGAGCCCGGCGACCTTTCATCCCTATTGCCCGAGCGGCGGCCCGATACCCACAAGGGCGATTACGGTAAGATACTGGTTGTAGGCGGCTCCACCGGTCTTACCGGCGCCGCGGTTATGACCTGCGAGTCCGCTCTGGCCTGTGGTGCCGGGATGGTCACCGCCGGAGTGCCGGCTTCGCTGAATGAGATCTTCGAGAAAAAACTCACCGAGGCGATGACTCGTCCGCTCCCGGACGGCGGCAGCGGCGCCATCCAGGTCGAAGCTCTGGATGAGGTGGTGGCCATGCTGGAAAGCGATATGGACGTACTGGCCCTGGGGCCGGGGTTGGGTGGAGCGCCGGGCACCAGAGAGTTCGTACTGAAACTGGCGAAGCTGATAAAAAAGCCGGTGGTGATCGATGCCGACGGACTAAATGCCTTCGAGTCTCAGGCGGAGGTACTGGCGGCTATCGAGGGCCCTGTGGTAATCACCCCGCATCCGGGTGAGATGGCGCGCCTGAGCGGACTGGACATCAAGAGCATCCGCCGTTCTCCGATCCAGGTGGCACGTGATTTCGCAGCTGAGCACGGCCTGGTGGTGGTGCTCAAAGGAGCACCCTCGGTCATAGCCGAGCCCTCGGGCGGAGCGGTACTCAACCCGACCGGGAGCGCGGCACTGGCCAAAGCCGGAAGCGGTGATGTTCTGACCGGCATCCTGGCCGCCTTGCTGGCTCAGGGCCTGGAGGTATTCGACGCCGCGTTCTGTGCCTGCTATCTGCACGGCCTGGCCGGAGACATCGCCGCCCGCCGGCAGGGGGAACGCAGCGTGGTTGCCGGAGACTTGACAGCCGCAATACCCCAGGCTTTAATGGAGGTTTCCTCCGGCGGTTGAGCTTTTGATCGGCAGCGCCCGAAACGGCTGTAAGTTTTAATAATCTTGACAATTAACCGATTTTAAGATATTTTAATGTCTATTTTAAAAATAGATCTAGACGATCTGCGTTCCGGCTCGCACAAAGTTGAAGGCAGCATTCAGGCACACCTGCTGGCGTTTAACAATGCAGACGAGTTCGCCTTTTCAGGGCCGCTGGTTCTCCGTGTTCGTATCAATACTACCGACCGGCTCGCATACTATGTCTCCGGTTCGATCCATTTCAAGGTAACCGGAGAATGCGTTCGATGCCTCAAGGAGATTTCTCACGAACAGCGGACCAAGATCAGCGGTGTTTTTGCTTTTCCTGAAGCCGTTGCCAGGCTTGATCTCACTGAACAGCAGCTGGAGGACGAGGGTATTTTTCCGCTCGAGCCGGGTCAGAAAATCATCGATTTGACAGATTTGCTGCAGGAGAGTGTAGTTCTCGACTATCCCCGGTTTTTGAGGTGTTCCGAGGATTGCAAAGGCTTGTGCCCGGTGTGCGGCTGCGACCTGAACCAGGAACAGTGTGATTGCCGGCAAAAGGGATTCGACCCGCGCTGGGACAAATTGGCCGAGCTGAAACGTAAAAAATGAACCGGTAAATTAGCAAAACCTGGCAATAAAACGGATTATCCAGGCTCAGTCGAACAACAGACAATGCCCTGCTAAAGAGCGAACAGAAGGAGGAAAGCACGATGGCCGTACCGCGGAGAAAAGTCTCGAAATCCGCGAAACGCAAAAGGAGAACACATTTTAAGCTGGTCCCCAAGGGATTGAGCGAGTGTTCCAACTGTGGACAACCTAAACTGCCTCATCAGGTCTGTGAGAACTGCGGTCAGTATAACGGACGTGAGGTGATCGAGGTTGTGGAATAACATCATTTTTGTGGATTGGTGTTAGAGCCGGGGTTGTCTGCTGCCTGCAATGCGGCTGGTGGATAAAAAATTTCCGTCAGCTGTTTTAATATCCACTGCTTATTCGACTTCGGGTCACCTTTTCCACTCGGCTTTTGCAAAATAAGGAACGGGAAAAACTCCGATGAAGATTGTTCTGGATGCCATGGGGGGAGACAACATTCCCTATGTGCCGATAAAAGGCGCAGCCGAGGCAATCAAGCAATTCGAGGCAGATTTCGACCTGGTGCTGGTGGGAGATGAAACCCTTATAAATCGACAACTCGAGGCTTATCCCGACCTCAATCGCGATCGCATCGAGGTAGTCCACGCCGCCGAAGTGGTCGGGATGGGGGAAAGTCCCGGCTCGGCGATCCGGAAGAAGAAAGATTCATCCATTGTTGTCGGAGTGGACCTGGTAGCGGAGAAAAAGGCACAGGCTTTTATCAGCGCGGGCAATACCGGAGCAGTCATGGCAGCGGGTTTACGCAGCCTGGGAAGAATCGGGGGAATAAGCCGGCCGGGCATCTGCATAGTGTTTCCCACCATTAAAAAATCCTGCGTGCTACTGGATGTGGGTGCCAATGTCGATTCCAAGCCGATCCAACTGTTGCATTTCGCCCTGATGGGTTCGATTTATTCCGAGAAAATCATCGGCATCCGTAAACCAAGAGTAGGGCTTTTGAATATCGGCGAGGAACCTTCCAAAGGTGACGAGCTCTCGGTGGCCACGTACAAGCTCTTGTCGAAAAGCCCGTTGAATTTTATCGGTAACGTGGAGGGCAACGATATTTTCGATTCAGTGGCGGATGTGGTGGTTTGCGACGGTTTTGTGGGAAATGTTGTGCTCAAATTGACCGAAAAGCTCTTGAGCCTCATCGTAGGCCAGCTGCGGTCCCAGATCAAAACCAATCCGCTTGCCGCTTTAGGGTTTTTGTTGATGAAGCCGGTATTCGAGGGGATGAAAAAAACATTCGATTATGCGGAATATGGTGGAGCGCCTCTGCTGGGTATCGATGGTACGCTGATAATCTGCCACGGAGGATCCTCTCCGCGGGCGATCTGCAATGCGATCAAATCGGCCCGTCTGGCGATCTTGAATGATGTCAACGGCAGCATTCGAGACCTGGTCAAGAACTATCAGATTGAAAGTTGAGAAAAATGGATTGCTACCTCAAGATCGTTTCCTCCGGAATTGCCGTTCCGGAAAAGGTTCTGACCAATCAGGATCTCGAGAAAATGATCGACACCTCCGATGAATGGATTATCAGCCGTACGGGGATTCGCGAAAGAAGAATCAGCGCGCCAGGTGTGGCCAGCAGCGACCTGGGTACCGATGCCGCACGCATGGCGCTGGACTCTGCAGGCCTGTCTCCCCAGGAAGTGGACCTGATACTGGTGGCCACCGCCTCCGGAGACCACCTGTTCCCCTCCACTGCCTGTGTCATCCAGAAAAACCTGAAAGCTGCCAGGGCCACCGCCTTCGATATCTCCGCCGCCTGCAGCGGCTTCCTCTTTGGCCTGACCGTGGCTCACAGCCTGATGCGCGTCGGCCACTACCGTAACGCTTTGATTATCGGCGCCGAAACTCTGACCAAGATTACCGACTATAAAGACCGCTCCACCTGTATCCTTTTCGGCGATGGAGCGGGTGCCATGGTGGTAACCCTGGGCAACGATAATAAAGGTCTTTTCGCCAGCCATCTGGGCAGCGACGGCAGGTACACCGATTTGCTGAACCTGCCGGCCGGTGGCACCCGCCTGCCGGCAACTGCAGAGACTATCAGGGAACACCAGCATTACATAAAGATGGAGGGCAACGAGCTGTTCAAGGTCGCTGTGCGCTCCATGGAAGAAGCAGCGAAAATTGCCCTGGAAAAGAGCGGTCTCACCAAGGCGGATATCGATCTGTTGATACCGCACCAGGCCAATATCAGAATTATCAACTCTCTGGTAAAAAGACTCGGCATCGATGAGGACCGGGTATATATCAATATCGATCGTTACGGGAACACCTCGGCCGCTTCCATCCCGATTGCCTATCACGAGGCCCGCAGCAAGGGTCTGTTCGACAAGGATTCAAACATTCTGATGGTAGCGTTCGGCGGGGGAATCACCTGGGGTGGGGTACTGGTGCGCGGCTGATTATTGTCGATTCTCGTTTTTGGACAACACGCGATGCCGAATAAAGATAAAACAGCAGTGGTTTTCCCGGGGCAGGGCTCACAGTTCGTGGGCATGGGCCGGGACCTTTACGACAAATTTGACACCGCACGCGAGCTATTCGACCGGGCCGGCCGGATCCTGGATTTCGACCTGGCTGCCTGCTGTTTCAACGGTCCGGAGGAAGAGCTCAGCCGGACCCGGATCACCCAGCCGGCGATTTTCGTGCACAGTGTTGCCGTTTTTAACCTGCTGGCTGAAAGAGGCCTGGAAGCGGATATGGCGGCCGGTCACAGCCTCGGGGAGTACAGTGCGCTGGTGGCCGCCGGTTATCTGGATTTCGAGGAAGGCTTGAGGCTGGTCGCCCGCCGGGGCCAATTGATGCAGGATGCGGGTAAGGAGTCTCCGGGTGCCATGGCCGCGGTGATCGGGCTTGAGGAGAAGGTACTCGAAGAGCTCAATGCGAATATCTCGCAAGAAGTGGTGGTGGCGAACCTCAACTGCCCGGGACAGATAGTGATCAGCGGCCGGGCCGAGGGTGTGGAACAGGTAATGGAGGCTGCCGGAAGCGCGGGCGCCCGCATTGTGAAAAAGCTCAAAGTAAGCGGGGCGTTTCACTCGCCGCTGATGGAGGGGGCGCGCAAAGAAATGAGCCGGAACCTGGCTGAGGCGCATTTCCGGCAAGGGAGCATCCCGGTAGTGGCCAATATCACTGCTGAGCCTGAGAACCGGCCGGAGAAAATGCGCGATCTGCTGGCCCGACAAATTACCGGACCCGTGCGCTGGCAGGCCTCGGTCGAGCGGATGATCGCCATGGGAGCGGAACGTTTCCTGGAGCTCGGTCCGGGCAATGTGCTTACCGGCTTGATCCGCAGGATCGACAGAAACCTGCAGGTAAACACGCTCGGTACCGTGGAACAAATCGAGGGTTTTTAAGATTTGGATCGCCATAAATCTTTACTTTTTCCTGAGGTAATATTAAAATGACTTTGACCGATCAAGTCGCCTTGATTACCGGAGCCGGACGTGGAATAGGCAAGGGTGTAGCCTGCCGACTGGCGGATGAGGGGGCCTTGATCGTGGTGGTGGATATCGATGAGGAGACAGCCGCACGCACTGCCGGAGAAATCAAGGCGGCTTCCTCGGTGGAAACCGAATCGTTCGGTTGTGATGTTTCGGATTATAACCGGGTCGCCTCGGTCGTTGACAAAGTTGTCGAGCGGTTCGGCCGCCTGGACATCCTGGTCAATAATGCGGGAATCACTCGCGATTCTCTGATCATGCGGATGAAACCCGAGGACTGGGACCTGGTGATCAGGGTCAATTTAAGCGGGGCTTTCAATTTTATCCGCGCCGCCTGCCGCCAGATGACCAGGCAGCGCTCGGGAGCGATTGTCAATGTCTCCTCGGTGGTGGGATTGATGGGTAACCCGGGCCAGGCCAATTACGCTGCATCCAAAGCTGGAATTATCGGGCTCACCAAGACCGCGGCCAAGGAGTTCGCCTCCCGCGGGGTTCGTGTCAATGCAGTAGCGCCCGGGTTCATTGAAACGGAAATGACCAGCGGGCTTCCCGATTCCGTAAAACAGCAGTGGAACGAGATCATCCCCCTGGGACGCGGCGGAACAGTCACCGATGTGGCCTCCGCAGTTTATTTCCTGGTCGGTCCGGATTCACTCTATATTACCGGGCAGGTGCTCCAGGTCGATGGAGGCATGGTCATGTAGGGGCATAATCAAGAAACAAGCCACACTTTCTTTAATAGAGTTTTAAAGCAGTT
>CAZSTM010000128.1:0-9271 GCA_964609635.1 uncultured Gemmatimonadales bacterium | reverse complement strand
TAGCTCGAAGCTCCAGTGGCGGCGACCGAGGCCTTGGGCGGTTCCCAGGTATCGAGATGGCTGAGCCGCTGGTAAAGGTCGTAGCGGGTAATATCATTGGTGCTGTCGGCCTTGAGCTCATCGTCCGCGCTTTTATTCCAGGTCCAGGTCATCGTGTGATTGCCGCTTACCTCGACATTGAGATTCCGCACAGGGGCCACCGCGGAATCGGCCTGAGCGCTCTGCTCGTTATCCAGAAGAACCAGGCCGGTCCAGTGGATCGCAGACAGGTCGCGGTCTATGTTCTTGCGGGTGAGCAGTAACAGCAGGGGGTTGGGACTCGCTGCACCGGCCCGCCTGTATTGGGTGCCCGTAAAATTGATATGGTCGCCGATCTGGAGGCAGGCGAACTCGAGCCGGGTGGAGAATTCCACCAGGCGCAAGCCGCTTTCCTGCAATAATCTACGTCTTCTGGCTACTTCCCTGGCGATCCCGTTCTCCACATCTTCACGGTCGTCCGAGGCCGGAATGAACTCGGAGAAAAATTTGTCGACCGCCAGCTCCTTGCAGGCTTTCTCGCTTTCGCGGGTTTCGTTACAACTGATTGCGATGCCCGCATACTCGTTCTCTGTGCGTCCCTGTCCACCGAAAAACACCGCCACATAATTCCTGAGGTGCTTCAATCCCGGGTAAAAGCGCTCGCTGCCGGCCAAAATATCATCGCCCAAAAGCGAGGCTGCGGGTGCGGCCCCGAAATCGACATAGCGTGCGACCCATTTGCCGGATTCATCCACCACCTGAAACGCCAGCAGGTGCCTGTTGAGCTCCCTATCCACTTTTTGCAGCTTTACAGGCTTGGTGATCTCATGGATGAGCTGCCAGTCAAAATTGCTTTCCAGATCGCCGAAACTTATCGGATCGATCCTGCCCGGCCTGATCCTGGCCCGCTGCAGCAGGTCGCGCTTGATTGCCGCGGGATTCTGAAGATCGTAATGGATTTCCTCGGTTTTCTCAGGGGGATCCACCGACTGCGGGGCTTCCGCTTCACGGAACCGCACCTGCTGGTCATAACCGTGCACGGTCACCACGCCCTCGGCCGGCTCCCAGTCCTCTATCCAGACTGTCTTGAACGGCAGGAAATCTTTCTCGGTGAAACCCTCAGTATCAAACCCCAGCTTGATCGAGATTTCATCGTTTTTCAGGCTGTAAATCGAAAAAAGGCCGCTCACCATACCATCGGGATCGAGCATCACGATGCGGCTGGTGTCGGTGGCCGAGGCCTCGCCGCTCAAGGGCTCTCCCTCGGCCGAGTAGTCCGGGGCCTCGGCCACGCAGTTGGGACAGCCGAAAAGGGCCCTGGAGGCCAGGAGGAATTTTTCGCTGCGCTTGAAAGCCACCCGCATCGAGTAGATGCGCGGGGAATCGAGCTGGTTTGAAACCGCCTGGAACACCGGCTTGATCTGCACGAACCTCTTGGAAACCGAGGCTCCGTCCGAAATGATACCCCAGGACTGCCACTGGGCATTGTTCTTGTTGTTTCCCTGCCGCATATAGAAGGTCAGCATCGATCCCGCCGGCTCGCTGTAACGAAGCTCGACCTCGCCTGAGAGTGAAATGTTCGGGTACTGCCCCATGTCAAAATTCCAGATGCCGGAACCCGAGGCGGCATAGCCCTCTCCGATAAGCTTGAAAGCCAGGGCACCGGGCACTCTTACGAACAAATCCGTGTTCGGATCGGCCTTGTAGAGGTCTCCCTTCGGGTAACTGTCGGACTCGCTGCCGAAGATGCGCAAAGCTCCTAGGTTCTGGTCCGACTGAGGTTCGAGGGTGATCGCGCAGGGCTCGTTTCCACCCGGAATCCAGATATTTTCATTGCTTAAATCGATCACCAGCCAGTATCCATCGCTGTCGGTAACTGTTTCATATTCCTGCTGGAAATCGATCTGGTAACTGATAATCTCCCGGGCCTTGCCTATGATATTGTCGATCCTGCTGGGATTGTTCCTGGTTGCGGTTTCTTCGATCCCGCGTAACAACCGCACGGTCACCGTGGAGAAATACTTTTCATAATCATGGGCGTACTCGTTCTTGATTCCCAGGTAGAGCTTTTGCAGCCGGAAAGCCCGCAGGACTTTGAATGTCTGCACCAGAGAGGCTTTCCAGTAGATAGCCCACTGGGTGCGCCCACCCACAAAACGCCTGCTGCGATACACCGGATCGTATTTCGACCTCTCTCCGCTCTGGTCGGTCTGGCTGTCCGGGTGTTCCACGGTAACCGTGCTCAGCCGAAGCTCATCCGTCTCATGCTCGGTGTTGAGATTCGAGATGGAATCCCCACTGGCCCAGTCGCCGCGGAAGTTTTTCTCCGAATAGAGCACCGTGGGCTTGAATTCTAAAAGCAGCACCGGCTCCGCCGTGCCTGCCGCGGCCGCGTCTTTCCAATTATCGGTAGGGGTTAATGCCATTACCTTTCCACTCCACTCCGGTGGTTAGTTGCCAGTTGTCAGTTGTTAGTCCCCACCCCCAGCCGCCGCTGCATCCTTCCATGTCAGTGTGGGGGTTAGTGCCACCCTTCTCCTCTCAACTCCAGTTGTTAGTCCCCCGGCCACCAGCCACCAGCAACAAACAACCGGGGAAAAAGGGGGCGGGGTCTAACAACTGCCTTTCACTTTACCTCCCAGGCCTCGATCGTACCGCTGCGGGTAGTGCCGCGGTATAAGCCGAACCTTTTCGTACTGCCCTCGCAGTTGAGGTAAAGGGGATCGCCGGGCTGGCTAACCGGCCAGGTGAGCCACCACCAGTTTTTCCCCTCCCGGCCGGCCTGCTGCCACCACTGGTCGATAAGGTTGTACTGAGAATCGGTAAGGTTGTCGAAATCGGCCCGCATCACCCGCCGGCGGTAGCGGTGAACCCGCTGGAAACCTCCTGCGGCCCCGTGGACATTTTCGCCCACGGTTTCCTCCTCAAAAGGGTCGAAAGCACCCGTGGGGCCAAAAGTGAGCTCGATCCGCTTGCCCAGCCAGAGGTTGAATATCGACGGCGGTCTTTCCATGTTGGAAAGCCCCTGGAGCAGGATCGACCAATGCTGTCTGGTCTGCGAGGAAAGAGCCGTCCAGTAGATCGAATCGCCATCCAGGCTGGAAAGAACTGCATCATCGGTTCCATTGCTCTTTTTGGCGGTCGTCCAGGGCCCGGCTCCGCTGTCGGCATATTGAAGAGTAACCGTGGGTGAATCTCCGGTCAGGTCGAAATTCCTGTCCAGCACAAAAGTATCCATCTGTAGGGGCCCGCCGGTAAAAGACCAGATTACCCGCTGTGAGACTGCGGAAAAGTCCCCCCGCCATTTTGAAAGCCGCGAGCGGTCGGCCAGGTGGGCGATACCGTACACCGGGTCTTCGGCCAGGCTGCTGCCCGCCCCGTCGGCAAACGAAATCGTGGCCTCCTCGATACTGTTGTCCGCCAGGATGTGAGGGTATTCAGCCATTCCAGTCCCCCAGCAGCTCTTCCAGTGAATAACGGCCGCAGCAGTCTTTCTCTATTTCTTCCAGGAGACGCAGAATACCCGGCTGATTCGCACGGCGGTTTTTATCTTTTTCCGCAAGGCCCAGCACGCGATCAAGCGTATCCAGGGCCGAACCGGTATCCATCAGAATTAAATTGATCACAATCATCTCAGAGCACCTCCTCCCATCAATCCGTAAACGAAAGGGACCCGCTGCGAACCATCTCACGAATCTGATTCCTCAGGGACCGGTCGATTCCGGCCCGGTCGAGCGTGCGGTCAAGGTCGCTGCTGCCGGCTATCCTGCGGCCGCCCGAGTCGATAATGATAATTTGCGTTCGCGGCATCTTAGGTCCGTCAGCCTCCCGCCCTGTTGCTGTGCCGCCGCCTGAGACCGCGGTTCCAGCCGATCCTCCCTCGGTACTGCCGGTACCCACGCTCCCGGCCAGGCCGCGCATTCTCTTGCCCAGAACCATGAGGGCAACTCCGGCTGCGGCGGCAACCCAGGGGTTCATGGACCTGAGTGCGGTAAAAACCTTGGAGGACAGGATTGAGAGCTTCCCCAGCCGGGCGGCGTATTCTCCCATCAGGTCAAAAATCCGGTTCCCCATCATCTCGAAAGACTCTCCGGTGAGCGCACAGGCTTCTTCGCTCCCGGTGACAAGCTTCCCGAACATCCCGGTAATGCTGCCTGCGGCCTCGCGGTTGCCCTCTACTATGCCGCCGATCATCTCCTGGTAGTGCTCCCGGGTCTGATCGATACCCTCCAGGATTTCGGAGAAGTTTTCGCCGAACGACCCACCGAGCATTCCTTTCGGCACATATCCACCGTTGTCGGCGACAAACGATCCGCCACCGGTTTGCCCGAACGGGCCGCTGCTCTCCGGCCCCGGAGGCTGAATAAAAGACAAAGGCGGCCTCAAATTTAGATAGGCCGGCGGAATAGAGGGCTCAATTAAAACCCCTGATTGGTCCGGAGGTTCAAAGGGTAAATACGGTCTTTGGGTATGGACCAGGTCCCTTAACTTTTTAAGAGCTTCTACAATTCCGGCAGCTTGTTGCAATGCATCTACTATATCATCTGCCATTTTATAACACCTTTTTTATTATGGTTTTTCACACACTTCCGAGAATGATTTTCTTGCCGGCGGATATCTTAGTAAATTAGTCCCTTTTACTGGGTCCTAAATCCCGGCTCGAGTTGTACTAGATACCGAATTATTTTTTCGTCACTTATCACCTCAGGTTACATCCTTTCTTTTTTTCCAGTATTTTTTTGCCTCTTCATTCTCGTACTCCGCCCTGGCTGCCAGGTAAAGCTGGTAAATCTCGAAGTCCAGCCAGCTCAGCTCTCGGGGCGACAGCCGGAAAGCCTCCAGGTAGGAGGCGAGAAAAATCGCATAATAGCCAACCTGATACCCTGTCTGACTGTCAAGCTGAGCGCGCACCTTGCAGCCGGCGCAGGGGTCCGCCCCGGCCTGTGTCATGCCGCAGTGCTCAGGGCCGGGGCATGATTTTTCCTTTTCCGGGACACCCGCACTTTTAAAGATCGCACGGATGTCCCGTTTTATTTTTTTTGGGCTTCCTCGCTGAGCGTCCCTGCGCTTTTCAGCAGGCGGCTGACAGCCCAGGCTTTATGCTCGAGCGGTATCATCTCCCGCCAGTTGTCTGCCCCTTCCGGAAGCTCGTAGCCCTCCACCCGCTTTATCGATCGGTCGTACAACATCTCCACCGCTCCCAGGTATTCGCTTCCCAGAGGTTTGTCGGCGCCGGTCAGCTCCCCCCGGCCCATTCTGCCCCAGAAATCCTTCTTATCCTCGGCGGTAAGCCCCCGGAAATAGTGTATTAGATTATATACTTCTTCCCTGTCCTCAATTTTTAGTATTACTTTTACCTCCTCCGACGCAGGTAAGGGAAAAAGCTTGGGCTTGGCCATAAGTCCTCCATAATATGTCTAGCCGACGGCGAAATACTCGGAGATCGTGCCCTCGGTGGTTTTAACCGCTAACGGCCCTTCCAGAGTGCTGTCGTACCTGCCCTCCAGGCTCAGGTCCAGCTCGAGCAGGCCGCTATCGTACCGGTAATCGACCCCGGTATAAACAGCCTTGGGAAGGTTGATTTCCACCTCGTCGTAATCCAGGGGGTCCGTACCGGAAATCGATTCGCCGAGACAGGAGATAACCACCGCGTTCTGGGTACCCGCCTGCTGGGCCGAGCGGAATGAGGTCAGGTCACCGCTTTCGGCCAGCAGACTCATACTGAGTTCCAGGCTGCGCTCCGGCGTATAGGGCCAGAGGCTTGGATAGATACGCTCGGCTTCGCTGGCGGCTTTGCGCCAGGCCAGGTCCGTGTCGATACCTGCCTGGAGAGCAAGCTCTAAGCTTCTGAGCTGGGCTTTCTTGTCCGAGGCCGCCAGGGTAAAGACCCCTGCGTAGTTGTAGAGATAGCGAGAGCCTGAGGCACCAGGCCAGGTATAGGAAGAGAGAGTGCCGCCGATTTTCGAGGCCACGAACGAGCCTCCCGCTTCCAGCCTGTTAGTCCCCTCGGCCCGCAGAGTAAGGCTGGTGCAGGCTACATCCTGCAGATAGTAGTCGCTGCCGTCTTCCAGCACGGCCAAGCTGGTGACATAAGCCTCGGGACGGTCGTTCAGTTTGTTGAATTTCGCCATGTGTTCGTAAGCTCCCGAGGCGTTGGTAGTGGCCGATTCCTCTGAAAAAAACAAGGCCAGGAGGTAGCCGAGAAAATCCACCGGTAAAGGCTGCACCGGGATCTCGAACTGCACGGACTGGCGCTCTTTGCCCCGCTGGGTTTCCCAGTCATGGCCCGTACCGATCATGCCGCGGTCGGTCCAGTGTTCGGCGTTTTCGTTGATAATCAGCGGCTCCTGGAGTTTCAGGAATTTTGTCAGGTCGGTCTTGTCCAGGGCGCCGCCGAAACTTGCCTGCTTCTTGATCGACCAGGCGACCCTGCTTGCTGTCCTGTAGACGGTTGCCATTTTTACCTCGTCTGGTTGGGGCTCTCCGCGTTTCTTCCGTTCTGTGGCTTAGTCCGCGAGCGACCAGTATATTATTTTTTATACCCTTACTGATATCTTCCGGGAGGTGATTCCTTTGGGGAATACCGCTACGGTCATTTCAAAAAACATGTCTTAATCCCGGCCCCTGGCATTTTCAGTGCGAACCGGGTTCAGCTCTGGTCCCGGACCTGCCAGGTCTCCAGCCCGATCCTGTAGACAGCCAGGCCTTGCTCTTCGGCATCCTCGTCCCGGCTTACCTCCGAGATGCAGACAGGCGCCAGGCTTTCAATATCCAGGTTATGGCCCATCAGGCAATCCCGTATGCCATCGATCAGGCCGTATGAGTTCTCGATACTGTATCCCCTGCCGCGGAAATCATCTGCGATCACCTGCAGCCGGAATGAAAGACGCTCCTCGGCGATGCTGTTGTCGGAATTAAGCTCGTGGTAATTCACCCTATCCAGGGCAACCCCGACAAACGGGACATTCCGGGCCTGTTCGACAAACTCCTCGACAGAGCCGGCGAAAGTGGCCACGGTCCTGGAATTAAGGCCGGTCACTTGCGAGGCTAGCCTCGCTATTAATGCGTCCGAGATGATCTTGATCGCTGCCGCCAATGTTCTCTCCCTCGAAGAAGTGCACCGAATCGATTTTACCCGACCGTAATATTCTAATTATTATACTGTCTCAAGGCCGTTTCATTTCCCCTATAACTTCTTGAGCTTATCCTTGGTGTAGATCCGCAATGTTTCATCGGCGTCCGTCCGGCAGGCGGCATTCGGCCCGGTGGCCACGCTCCCGGAATCATCGAGTCCCAGGGTGAACTTCCCCTCGGCTGCAGCCTCCAGCCTCCGGCGGCAGTCCTCGCAGCGCTGTTGCCAGGGGTCGCTTACCGCCCTTCTTCTCAGGTACAGGTTGTAAACCGCAAGGGTTGCGCTTAGGCGGTTGATCTCGTCGGGCACGGGCGAATAGTCGCGCAGGCCCGGCCAGCGCGCCAGGAGATAACCATCGATCTGTGCATCCGCGCTCTCGATGGCCTCGGCCACCACCGTGGTAACCTCCGCGCTCTCGATTGTCGCTGAACTCGACCGCGTGCAGAGGGCGATCAGCTCCTCCTCCTCGATCCAGCGAGTCAGGTCTGTAATAGTCGAATACGCCATCTTGGCTTTGCCTCAGTATATTAATTTTAGCATTCCGTGTCGGCACAGTCGGCCTTTCCTCGACCGGCCTGTGCACCGTGCCTATAGTTGTCGAATGGGGGAAACAAGCCTGCCGCAAAACCGGACTCTTTCAAGCGGCAGGCTTGTGTTCCCGATACGGCTTACTTTTTGCGAGCCTGTCGCTTTTTACCCTCAGGGGCCGACCGGGCACGGCGGACTGCCTCCTTATGGTTTGCAGGCTCACACAGACCCCGCTCGATGCCGCTTGCTGCGAGATCCCGGGGTAGATCGAGGACCTTGCCCACAGGAGGATTCTTGCCGCCGCAAATCCAGGGTTTCAGGATTTTGACTCTCATGGTTCTTCCAGTAAAAGCAGTTGACAGTTGCTTGTTGTCAGTTACCACCCTACCCACCGCCTCTCCAGTTGTTAGTGGCTTGTTGTTAGTCCCCTCCCAGCCACCAGCAACCAGCAACTGGCGGGGATGGGAGTGGTCTAACAACTGTCCTCAGCTGTAAGCTCCGGTGATCAGATATCCACAGGCCGCGCAGACCACTTCCTCGGTCTGCTCGATAAGGCCCTCTACCACCGTGGCGTGCTTGCCGTCCTCACGGTAGCGGAAAGCCGCGATATCCAGGCTCCCGCTGATCGGGCGACGGAACTGGTAGGCCAGCGAGATCGAGCGCTTGCTGGGTGCCTGGCGCTCCACGTAAGCCACCAGCACGCTGTTATCGTCCCAGGCGAAATCCAGGCTCGTGGAAGCGCTTCCCGCCGCAGCCTCATCGTAGAGGGCGAGCGGTATTACCACTTCCAGCCCGAAAAGCCTGGGCGGCAACTCTCCGTTGACCAGGAGAGTCGAATCCGTGTATTTGACCAGATCGCGAATCGCGCTGTCTTTCTTGGCCTCCACGGCGATATGCGGAGGGATGACTACGGTGTTGGGCTCGACCCCGCCTTTTTTACGGACATTCAGCTTGGCCGCGTCGATATCCCCCTCGATATCCACCCCGCTGGCCGCGTTCCAGGCCGCGGTGGCGGCGCCGTTCTCGGTCATATAGGTGGTGGACATGAGTTTTCCGACCACCCGCATTTCCACTGCGAGCCTTAATTTGCGGGTGATAAGGGAGATGGCGTCACGCTCCGGGTCGATCACCGCCCGGTCGGCGTTGTCCATCTCCTCATCGGCAATGAGCTCTCTCAGGCCGTACTGGCTGCAGGCATAGGTGGCCGAGCTGTAGCTGCGTCGGATTTCGTTCGATTCGGACTTCGGCGCTCTCAGGGCGTCGTAGTCGTCGCTGTGCGCCTCGGTGCTGCTGAATTTATAGTACGAGCCGGTAGTGGTGGGCACGTGGACCACCGGTGCGACTCTCTCCGCTACGAACGAACCTCCCAGACCCATGTTCTCCATGGCGAACTGGGTCAGCGTGCGATTGAGATTCTGGGTTGAGTATCTATCTGCCATTATATTTTCCTCCCTTCCGCTCCCTTCCGGGAGTCAGAAGTCAGTAGTCAGTAGTCAGAAGAAATCCCGTTGATTCCACCTTTATAAAAGGTGAATCAGGGATCAGGCAGCCGGTTTCGACCTTGTGGGGCCGCCATCCGCCGGCCGTGTCGGA
>CAZSTM010000127.1:0-9275 GCA_964609635.1 uncultured Gemmatimonadales bacterium | reverse complement strand
GTAAAAGCCTTCAGCATTCATGACAAATACAACTCCCTGTAATCCTAGGCCGTTCTCGAGTGCTCGGCCCGAGACGGTATATAGCTCTGCGGGTGTCAAGTTTCCATTATGGATGTTAATTATAAGGGCTATGACATCCGATATGTCGTAAACACCGTCACTGTTGTAGTCCACATCAGGGTTTCCAGGGTCGTCCCGACCCAATATTAAAAAAGCTATGGCGTCCACGATATTGGTCTTGCCGTCTCCGTTGAAATCCTCTTTGTACATCACAGTACCACTGCCGCCGTCGTCATCCGCCATTAGTACGCCGCCCGTAATGAGGACCGAACCGGCGAACAGGAATAAAACTGCGACAAAAAGCGAGAGAACTACTGGGAAAAATCTGTAACTGCGCTTAACCACCGTTTACCTCCTTTAATAGTTATGGATTAAAATTTACTTGACACTCATCGGCTAATTACCAGGAAGACTCTCTCTAGGGTTCCCGCGTTCCTTACTACCCGGCATAACTCCCCTCCCCCCCCCCAACCATGCCGATAACTCTGGTCTATATAAAAGAGAAAATTAAGCAACCACCTTATTTTATTATAACATGTAAGATGATAAGAGTCAATATTCCGGCTTGATAATGCAAGGCTATAATATTTTTAGTTGGAAAGGCTATTCGCTGATTGTAACCTTTTACTCCGATCTGAGTGCATCAATCGGTTCGAGCTCGGCTGCGCGAATCGCCGGGTAGATTCCAAAGATAATTCCCACCGAAACCGAGAAGACGAACCCTACTGCTGCGGCCGGCCAGGAAATGACTGTCTGCCAGTAGCCCAGAACCGAGAAAACAAGAGCGGTCGCCATACCTGCGATCACACCCAGAAGGCCGCCGGTAAAGGCCAGAATGACCGATTCCAGCAAGAACTGGGTGCGGATATCTCCCCGTCTGGCCCCCAGGGCTCTTCTCAGGCCGATCTCTCTTGTCCGTTCTCCGACCGAGATCAACATCACCGCCAGGATACCCACTCCTCCGACAAGCAGCGAGATGCCCGCCACACTGCCGATTAAAAGAGTCAGGGAACGGGCAGTCTCCCGCTCGGTTTCCAGCAGGGTGGCCTGATTCTGGATGGTGAAATCATCCGGCTTGTCGCGGAGCCGGTGCTGACGTCGTAAGACCTCGGTGATTTCTGCCTCCGCGCGGCCGAGAATCTCGGGGTTGTGAGCCTGAACATAGATGGTATGCACGTACGGGATATTCAGCAGACGGCGCATTGCGCTCTCCAGCGGAACGATGATGATGTCGTCCAGGTCCATGCCGTTGATATCAACACCCTTGGGCGAGGTGACTCCGATCACCTCGAAAGGCACCTGGCCGATGCGGAATTGCAGGCCGACAGGGTTCGTTCCGAGGAAAAGGTTCTGAACCACGGTGGGACCGATCACCGCGACACGCCGTCTGGCCCGGTCCTCCCCGGGATCGAAAATACGTCCGGAAGAAACCGTGATGTCACGCAGCGAAAAGCCCTGAGGGGTCATCCCCATTACGGTGGTGTTGGTATTCTCGGCCTCCCACACCGCCGATACTCTTTTAATGACCGCCGGTGCGGCACTCGCGACCGAAGGACAGTTCTGGAGGATAGCCCCGACATCGGCGGAGAGCAGGGTGGTAACGTTTTCTATCTGCCGTACTCTGCCGGCGACAATGCGTGTCTGCCCGGCGTTGACAATGATCAGGTTGGTACCCATGTTGCGGATCAGGTCCAGGATCCGTTTTTCCGCACCCCGCCCCACCGAGACCATCAGCAAGACCGCCCCGACACCTACCACGATACCTGTCACGCTCAACAGCGTACGCAGCTTATGGGCGAAGAGAATTTCACACGAAAGAACGAGGTTTCTGGATAACTTCATCGCAGCGCTTCCACCGGATGCAGCCTGGCTGCCCGACGGGCGGGCTGCACGCCGAAGAACGTGCCGATGAGCAGAGCGAAGACAACCGCCACTGCATACGGCTGCCAGGAGAGCAGCAGTGGTATCAGCGTGGTGCTTGCCAGAACGGCGCACACGGCCCAGCCCATCAGACAGCCCAGGACCATACCCAGCAAGGTGACCGTGAGAGACTCTGTCAGAAACTGCAGGAAAATGTCCCTGCGGGTCGCTCCCAGCGACCGTCTCAAACCGATTTCTGCGGTTCTGGCGCCGACTGAAACCAGCAGAATGTTCATCATCACCACCCCGCCGACAAACAGGCTGAGAGATGCCAGGACCATGAGTAAAATATAAAGCGTTCGCGAGATACCCCGGGCCATGCGGGCTATTATCATAGGCGTGATTATGCGGAAATCATCCTCCTCGGGCGGTGTTATGTGGTGGCGCCGGTGGATCAGTTCCCTTACCTCCCGGGCCTGCTCCTCCATGGCGGAGGGATCTCCGGTAATAATACGGATCGCGCCCAGGTAGTCGACATTCAGCACCCGCCGCATGGCCGTGGTAATCGGCAAAACCAGTTTGTTGTCGAAGTCCCCTCCCCCCGGGCTGATACCGCGCTCTTCAAGCACACCTTTGACCACCAGGCCCACATTGTTGAGGTAGATGCGCTTGCCCAGCGGGTCCTCTTGCCCGAAAAGCTCCTCCCTGACTGTCTTGCCGATCAGGCAAACCCGGGCCAGGGTGGCTACATCCTCTGCGGAAATACCCTCTCCGTAAGTAACATACCAACCGTACGCCTGATGCCAGCTCGGCTCCACTCCCCAGATCACCGAGCGAATCTGGTTCGCTTCGCGCTTGATGCTCGTGTATAATTTCCAGGCCATCGGAGATACTATCTCCAGGTTGTCGACTTGCTGGCGAACGGCCTCGGCATCCTCGATGGTCAAAGTGGCAACCGTCATGTCCGGCGGAGGCAAATCCTTTCCTCCGCCGGCAAGCAACATAATTGCCCGGGGACCGAAGTTGTTGATCCTCCTGGCGACTTTCCTTTCCGTGCCCTTGCCGACAGCCATGATAACAACCAGTGCGGCGATACCCGCAATGGTTCCGGCCATCATGAAAAAGGTGCGAAGTTTTCGGGCGAACAGAGCGCGCACACCTTCGGCGGCGATTCCCAGGGCTCTCATTGCCCGCCCTCCTTAGTCTCGGAAGCGCGCAGCTCCGCTTGCGCATCGCGGGGTTCGGCGACCACCTGTTCCTCGGTTATCATCCCGTCCCTGAGCACCAGAATGCGGTCGGCATGTTCGGCCACGAACCTGTCGTGGGTAACCGTGACTATTGTTCGTCCCTGCCGGTGCAGTCGTTTGAACACCGCCAGGACTTCGATCCCGCTTTGGCTGTCCAGGTTGCCCGTTGGTTCGTCGGCAAGTATGATCGCCGGGTCGTTGATCAAAGCCCGGGCGATGGCTACCCGCTGCTGTTCCCCGCCGGAAAGTGTGTTCGGCCGGTAGTGTATCCTGTCTCCAAGCCCCACCTCGATCAGGGACCTCTCGGCGCGTTGTTCGGCATCGGCTGGATACTCCTCGGCGTATATCAGCGGCAGCATGGCATTTTTAAGCGCGCTCTGGCGCTCGAGCAAATGGAAAAGCTGGAAGACGAATCCGATCTTAAGGCTGCGCACCTTGGAGAGCGCGTCGTCATCCAGCTCGATCGTGTCGATGCCGTCGAGACGGTAACGACCGCCGGTGGGGTGATCCAGGCATCCCACGATGTTCATCAGCGTGGTTTTACCGCTGCCCGAGGGACCCATGATCGCCGCGTACTCGCCGGCTCCGATCCGAAAGGAAACCTTTTTGAGTACCGGGGTTGCAAGGCCTTCATGGCGGTAGGTTTTCTCGATGTTTTCCAGTTCTATCATGAATTTTCCTCAAGGCCGGGTATCTATTTCGGTAGGAATTTCGGTCAGCACGGACTGGCCCTCCTCGAGTCCCGCAACGATTTCTATCCAGAGACCGTCCTGCCAACCCACTTTGATCTCACGCGGTTCGGATTGTCCGTCTTTCAGCAGATAAACTATATTCTTGCCTTGTTCTCTTTTGATAGCTTTCACGGGTATGGCGAGCACGTTTTTACGGTCTGAAAGGAAGACAGTCACGCCGGCGGTCATTTCCGGGCGCAGCAGATCCTCATAGGACTGGGTGATCTCGATCACCACGTCGTAGTTGACCACGTTTTCCTGGATGACTGCTTTCGGGTGGATCGCCTGGACTCTCCCCTCGAACTCGCGTGCCGGGAAGGCATCAACTGTAAAGGTGGCCAGCTGGCCGGGTTTGACTTTGCCGATATCGATTTCGTCCACGTAGGCGTCCACCTGAAGACGCCCGAGGTCGATTATGGTCACGAAAGTCGGAGCGTTCATACCCGCGGCCACGGTCTCGCCTTCCTGTACATCGATAGAGGCGATAACACCGGAGATCGGGGCGGTTATGGTGGCGAAAGAAAGCTGCGCTTTCGCATTGGCCAGGGCGGCCCCGGCGCTTTCCACCTCGATCCGCGCCAGCCCGATGTCTTCGGTATACTGGGTCTTGACCAGTTCCAGGGCTGTCCTGGATGATTCAAGCTCGGCCTCGGACACCGCCAACTGTTCCTTGGCCTGGTCCAATTCCTGCTCGGAAGTTAAATCCTCCTTGACCAGATCGGCGGTGCGGTCCAGGTCCTTCTTGCTTAGAAGTACAGTGGCCTGCCACTTGACCACATCCGCCTCGGCCTTTTCCACCTCCTTTGGAAATAATCTTTCCAGGGCCGAGAGCCTGGCTCGGGCTAGGTCCAATTCAGCCCTGCTCTGAGCTACTATGGCCTCCAGATCCTCTTTTTCCAGTTGCGCGATAGTATCTCCTTTTTTCATCTGATCCCCGATATTGGTGTACAACCTATCCACTTTGCCGGAAACCCTGGCACCGACACGAACCTCCGCACCCACTTGCGCATTGACCACTCCCGTGGCAAGAACCGATTTGGCTCTGAAATTACGGCGGACAACCTGGGCGATATTCCGGTCCGGGAATTGCCGATTGCCTGCCTGGCAGGAAACCAGGATGCCGGAAAAAACACCCAGCCAGACCGACAGCACTACAAGCAGTATCCTTCGAATTTTAGGTTCCAACTTCCAACCTTTCTGTAGAACGCCCTCTCTAAAGGTTTCTCCAACCTGGCCGGAAACGACTTTTGAGAGCAATAGGTCGCTTATTAATGACGAGGGAATCAGCGGCTTTTAATCTAATAAGAAGCAAAGCCTTTAACCAGAATTGATTGACTCTGAATAGAAAGCCGCAGGTTTCAACCACTTTAAACCATTATTCCCTTGGCCAGGTATCTTGCTCCGGCAAGAATCAGTAAGATACAGCTTACCGCGAACAGCCACTTTTTATACTTTACAAGCTTAAGCGCGAAGGCGCCGAAAGTAAAACCAAGCAGGGGATAAATTGTGGATGAAAGACTGAACGAAATGCCGAGTCCAAAGGCTTTAAAGAGTGAAGCGGTGAGTAGAATCGGCACCAAGACCACCAGTTTGTGGCACATAGTCACCCCCCTGATGGCACCGATGGAAGCGCCGACTGCAAATCCGGAAACTTTCTCCTCCTTAACATCCCTGTTCCATTTAACCCTGGCCTGTCTGGTCAACGGCTCGACTTCCGGTTCTTCCGCCTCGCAAACTTTTTTGCTGTCACATTCCCCGCACGCTTGCATATATTCAACGTGTCCGTGGGCAGGGCAGGTATTGCAATCGTGGTCGCAATTTTCGTCATCTCCATGGGGTGGCGGCGGCTTCTTCCAGGGGGGTACCCACTTGAACAGGCGAGTGGCCGCCAGGTAAGAGCTGAATCCGATCAGAAGCAACCCCGAGATTATATTGAGTGTTCCCTGGGGAACAAAAACCATCTTACCGACAGCGGCGATCACCACCGAAAGCGCGATTATCGCCAGGACCCGGCCGATAAGATACCCGGCGCAGGTGGACCTGTTGGTAGTCTGCAGAGAAAATACCAGCAGGGCGCATACCCATAAATTACCGAATGAAAAGCCTAGCAGAACAGCTACCCAATAATCACTCATTTGAGAATTTTCTCCTTTTTATCTATACGGTATTTTGGTTATAAATTTCAGGTTATAAATTTATAGTTTATTGAGCAAAAATCAAGTATCTCGTGCACAGGAGTTTTCAGAGAATATCTCCGGATGCCCTGAGAGTAACTGACTTGATAATAACAGCTTACAGTCGGGTTTCTACAAGCTTCTATATATTTTAAACTACATTTTATAGTATAGCCATTTTCAAGACTCTTGTCAATCCTTCAATTCAAAAAATAGATTTAATAATATAGATAATATATAAGATATTATACTAATCCATAAAGAGAAAGAAGAAACAATAATCGATCTGCCATCTGTCGCTGATGGAGGGAAAATCCGGGTGAGGTTAAGTTGTCCGGCAGGAGCGTTGCTGAATTGCGGATTCAAAGAAAAATCTTAACGCAATATTTTTAAGCTTCTTCCGAACTAAATCCGATAAATCAGGAAAAATCTTGACACTTCAGGGGGAATAGATGTAAAATATATAACCGTCTTTTATCTTTCCGGTTTTTCAGCAGGAGCTCTGGTATTGACAAACTATATTTTCATTTCCATCCTGGTGTTTGTGGTTCTGATCGCCATTATCTTTATCAGGATATTAAAACAGAAACAACTGCTCGTGAAAGTGAAGCAGTACGAGAAGCTGCTGAAGGAATCCCGTGTCAGCCGTTTCAAGTACCAGCAAATCCTTGAAAGAAACAGAGAGTTCATTAAAGACATCGGAACGGCCATCGAGGGTTTGAGGGTTATTAAGGCCGAGCTGGAGTCGATACGTTCAGATGTCCGCCAACATCTCAATGGGATCCGCCAGGAAAAAAAGAAGTCGGACAACTCGGATTTGGGCAAAAGGGTAGTTAGCCAGATGAACGCCGTGCTGAGAGAGAAGTTGAAATTTCTTAATTCCCGGAAGCTGGATTATCTTAAATCTTTGGGCAAGCTCAAGGAATTGGAAGAGGAAAAAAGTAAGCTCGAAGAGGTGGAAAACCAAGCCTGCGCAAAGTGGACCCAGGAGAAAGAAACAGTATTAGGACTCTGGCGGGAACTCAATACCCAGGTCAAGATTACTGATCCCCAAAAATACTACCGCTGATACAGCAGCAGCCTCCTGAAACTTCTGTCATTTCTTCTCCACCCTGAGAATAGTTTCCTCGTACGGACTCAAGCGTACATGTCCGCCCGGAACCGGTTTCAAACGGCGCAAGTCTTCCACCCGTCCGATGGTATTTTCACCCCTGAGATCGAATTCGACCGGCCCGGCGCCCAGGTTGCAGGCATAGACCAGCAGGTGCTCATCCCTCTCGACCGCGCGGACCTCCACGCCGGTTATCGGCCTTTGCTCGCCGTCTACGGCGAGCACCGGACGGAAAAGCCCGAGCCCATCGGCCAGAAGCGCAAAAAGCTTGTGGTAGTCCTCAGTTACCAGGGGGGAAGCCAGGTAGTAGATCCGGCCCTTGCCGCGGGATACCAGCACAACAGCCGGCCGCCCGTCATCGAAGACAGCCAGAACGGGATTATTCCCCGGGTCGAGGGTCTGCACCAGACCCTCGGTGTGAAAGGTAAGCCGCTTTCCACGGAAAATGTCCCGGTCCTCGGTACCTACGGTATTTTTCACCTGTCCGTAGACAATTGTCTGAGTGATACTCTGATCGTAATTCTGCACCAGTTCTCCCTCTCCCAGAACCGGCGGCAGGGTGGTCTGTTTTATTTTCAGACCGAGCCGGGCTATCCGGTCGTTCTGCCCGGCGTACTGGTCGAAGAGGAAGGTTTCCGGCACCACCACTGCAGTACCACCGTCATCGATATATCTCAGGAAAGCATCCACCACCTCGGGCCGGGTATACTTGACCGCCGGGACTATCAGCAGTTTAAACTTCTTTAATTTGCCCGCCAGTATCTGTTTTTCGGAGACAAAGCCGATCCGGCAGCCCAGATAACGGGAGCCTTCCCAGACGGAGAAGACCGCGTTGAGGTAGGCAGTACGGCCGGCCCGGACCAGGTGAGGCGGCACCTGGATGACACTGCTTTTGGAATAGAGAATAGCCACCTCCGGCTCGGGGACGGTGAAGGCGGCTATCTCGTTGCGCAGGCGCCGGATGTCCAGGCCGAGTTTCAACACTTCTCCCACCTGGGGCAGCGGTATGTCCCAGGAGTGAGGAATCGAGCTTTGGGCGAAACCGGGAAACTCCCTGCTTAAAGTGCGAGGCCAGTGCCATTTGGCTATCGAGGACTTGCCGTGCAGGAATTGAAGGAGAATCCCTTGCGCCCCACCGCCCATCTCCGGTTCGACCATGGCTTTCTTGTTCTCGCTCAAGGAGAGAAAAAGATCGGAAAAGATAAGCGAGCTTCCCGATTCATTGAGGATCACGTCATCAACCTCGTTGATAATCATCTCCTCATCGATCCCGGAAGTGCTGTTGCCGGAGGAGAGCATCGAGGAGGTTCCGCCCGCGCAGATCGGCACCTCTGGGTCGAGCTTGCGCATCTCGGCCTTGACCCATTTGAGGTAGTCGGTAAAGCGTCGGGTGTTGAAACAGGCCCAGTCGTACCAGGCGGCGCGGTTTACCTCCGGGACAGGCCGGGCGTTGTAGGTGGCCGGGGCGGTGATTTCCGCAAACGAGCGGTAATCGGTGCCCCAGACATTGTTCACCTCCGCGAGCGAACCGTGCTTTTTTCTCAGCCAGTTGCGGAACATCCGCTGGCTTTGGTCGCAGTAGCAGATGTACATCAACTCATAAGCCATGATGTTGTAGAGCAGGTCCGGGTTGTTTTTCCACCGGTTGTAGCGCATATTCATGTACTCGAGCACCGCCTGGCGTATGTGAGGGCTTTCCAGGCAGATCACCACGTTCTCTTTCCTGCCTCCCATGGACCACCGGTCCTTGATCAAATGCCCGCACCAGCCGTCCCAGCCCACACGATGCGTATCCGGATACTTGTGGAAAGCCCGGTACACCGGCGAGCTTTCGATATCATTCCTGGAACCGCCGCCCACCGTATAGCTTTCCAGCCGGTGGTTGAACGGAGCGAAATAGTCTGTCAGCGGGCCCCGGTTGATATTTAACATGGAGAAGACTATCACCGGATCACCTTGGCGGTCACGGAAATAACCGCCCCACTGTTTCAGCCCCTTGAGAGGGGGATACGGGGGCACATACATGAACTGGGGATTCACCTCGTCCGAGGGCTCTTCCAAAGATTCCCCTCGGGCGGTAATAAGCCCCTCC
>CAZSTM010000126.1:0-9304 GCA_964609635.1 uncultured Gemmatimonadales bacterium | reverse complement strand
TCTGCCGCGGGTAGGATTCTAAACAGGATAATATTGAGATAAAAATACAAGGGGCGGGTTTCAACCGGAGCGCAGCGAACCGGAGCCATGCAAAGCATGGCGGAGATCCGTGCGTAGCATGACACATTCGCGCTTTCCGACAACCCGCCCTGATTTCTTATGATAGGAGCATCTGAATTTTCTCAATCTACCGGAGGCCTGCCTGATGAAATTCCGGCTGCTGATACCGGCGGCGCTGTGCTGCGCGGCGGTGCCGTTCATCCGTGCGGATGAGGTGACCATCTACGAGAAGCCGCTTACTTTGCCTACCTACCGTCTGGGTGAGCCTGAAATCATGCCGCGCTGGAAACCCCGCAACGTCAGAATATACCCCTACACCATGCTCGACAAGCTCACCGAGGAAAAATACCAGCGCACTTACCGCGCCCTCTGGGTCGAGAACGAATATATCAAAGTGCTGGTTCTGCCCGAGATCGGCGGGAGAGTCCACGGCGCCCTGGATAAGACTCGCGGTTACCAGTTCATGTTCGACCAGAAAGTGATCAAGCCCGCACTGGTGGGGCTGGCCGGGGCCTGGATCTCGGGAGGCATCGAATGGAACTTTCCCGACGGGCACAGGCAGTCGTGCTTCCGGCCCTCGGACTGGAGGCTGGTGGAAAACCCCGACGGCTCCAGGACTATCTGGACCGGCGAAATCGAACGGGTCTACGGCATGCGCTGGTCGGCGGGCACCACCGTCCACCCGGGAAGGACCTGGGTGGAATCCAGGGTCAGGCTTTTTAATTGCACGCCTTATCCGCATTCTTTCCAGTACTGGGGGAACTGCGGTGTTCGCGGCACACCTGAATTCCAGGTGATTACCCCCGGGGAGATCGCCACCGGTCACGGTAAGCATAGATTTTACCGCTGGCCGGTGCACAACGACCTGGACCTCAGGTTCTGGAAGAACGCCCCCGGAGGAACCAGCTATTTTGTGGTCAACTCGGAAAGCGACTATTACGGCTGTTACAGCCCGGAACATGACGGGGGGATGGTACACTGGGGCGACCATCAAATAGTCCGTGGCAAGAAAATCTGGTTCTGCGGCACCTCGCCTGCGGGGCGGCTCTGGGAAAAAGTCCTCACCGACGGCGACCTGCCTCTGGTGGAACTCCAGATCGGGGCTTATTCGGACAACCAGCCGGATTATCACTGGCTGATGCCCGGTGAGACCAAGGTATTCAGCCACTTCTGGTTCCCGGTGCGCGAGATCGGGGTGTGGGACTATGCCAACCTCGAGGGTGCTGTCAGTCTGAAGCTGGAAGAGGGCAGGGTAAAACTCGGCTGGTCGCCCACGGCCGGGAACCGGGGAGCCCGGGTCATTCTCTCCTGTAAGGGAAAGGAGTTTTTCAGGCGCACCGTGGATGTGGACCCCGCCGCCCCTTTGCTGACCGAGGTCAAGGCTCCCAAAGATGCGGACCTTTATAGCCTTAAAATGACAGTGCTCTCCGCCGGCGGGGATACCCTGCTTGGCTATCAGCATCCTGAACCCTCTAATCCGCCGCTTCCCGAACCATCGCAGCCTTTTCCGGAGCCCGGCGAGGTGGAGACCCTGGATGAGCTTTTTCTGATCGGCGACCGGGTGGAAAAGTTCCGCGATCCCCGGCGCGGCATGTCTTATTACCGGGAAGCCCTGAGGAGAGACCCCGCCGATGTCCGCTCCAACGCCGCTGTGGGAGTCAACCTCTTGAAACGCGGAATGTTCGAGGAGGCGGCCACGCATTTCGACAAGGCCCTGGAGCGGGACCCCTCTTTCGCCGGGGCGATTTATGGCCTGGGCCTGGTCAATTTGCGGCTGGGAAAAGTAGAGGAAGCCGGGAGGTGCCTTTACCGCTCGAGCTACGATCAGGCCTTCTATGCCGCGGCCCATTTCGAGCTGGCCCAGCTCGCCGCCTCTCAGGGCCGACCGGCCCGTGCTCTGGAACACATCGAGCGCTCGATCCGGGGTAACGGCGACAATGCCCAGGCCCGGGCGGTAAAATCACTGATTCTCAACCGTCTGGGCCGCCACCGTGAGGCCCTCGAGGCGGCTCTGGCGGTTCAGGCGGTGGATCCGCTGGATTTTCTCTCCCTGGCCGAGAGGGCCGTGGCGCTGGATAATCTCGGAAGCAATCAAGAGGCCTCGGCACTCCGGGATACCCTGCTGGCGCTTACCCGCAGGGACAGCCGGAACCACCTCGAGCTCGCAGTGCGCTACGCCCGCTGCGGAAGCTTCCGGGATGCCGCCGGAGTGCTGGAGCTTATCACGCAAGAGGGTTACCTCGAAAACATCTCCCCGATGGTTTACTACTACCTGGCCTATTACTGCCATCTGCTGGGTAAAAACGATAAGGCCGCCGAATACCGGGCCAAAGGGGCCGCTGTTTCACCCGAATACTGCTTCCCCAGCCGGCTGGAGAGCCTCCCGGTGCTGGCCTGGGCCCTCGGGCAAAACCCCCGGGATGCCCGGGCGCATTATTTCCTGGGGACCCTGTACTGCAGCATGGAGCGCACCGGAGAGGCGATAGCCGCCCTGGAAAAAGCCGTGGCTCTCGAGCCTTCCAACGCTGTAGCTCAGAGGAACCTGGGCTTCGCTTATGCAGACCAAAACCGGCTCGCCTCCGCCCGGGCCGCCTATGAGGCCGCGCTCGAGGCCGACCCCGAGGCCTCGCTGGCAATCCTCGAGCTCGACAACATCTACGAAAAGCTCAAAGTGGAACCCGAACCATGGGTCGAATTCCTGGAAAAATATATCGGAGCGGTTTCCCGGAGCGACCCCCTGCTGAAAAGGCTTATCGCTCTGTATGTCCGGCTTCAGCGCTATGACCATGCGCTCGAGTGGCTGACCCGCCATCGGTTTCATTCCTGGGAAGGCCGCTTCGAGGTTCACCTCTACTGGGTGGAAAGCCATATCAGGAAAGGAGACCTGGCATTCGAGGCCGGTGATTACAGCAAAGCTCTCGAACATTACCGTCTCAGCCTGACCTATCCCGCCAACCTGGAAGTGAAAGAGCAGCCCAACACCATACACGCCCGCAAGCGCTATAAGGTGGGCCTTGCTCTCGAGGCCCTGGGCAGCAACGATGAAGCCCGCCGGGTTTTCGAAACCGTGGTGGGCGAAAGCCCCAGGCCGAACAGCGCATACCATTTTTTCCGGGGAAAGGCGCTGGAGAAATTGGGCAGGGAACCACAGGCGCGACAGGTGTACCAGGAATTGCTGGCGGTGCTGGACCGGGAGAGCGCAGCCGCCGGGGAGGCCCATGTAGTGGGAGCGCCGGTGGCCGGTGACACGGAAAGCAACAGGCAGGCGCTGCTTCAGTTCAAACGTTCGCTTGCCCTGGAGGGGCTCGGGCGGATGGAGGAAGCGGCATCGTTGCGCAAAAAGGCCCTCGAACTCGACCCGAATGCAGCGCTCAAGGCTTTCAGCCCGCCGGGAGCGGGCTGGTAGCACCTCGGGGTTAATACAGGCTTACGATAAGGTTATCTCTTTCCCTCTGCATGGAGGTGTTGGATGGCCCCTAAAAACTTAAGCCGCAGAAACTTTCTCACAGAATCCGCAGCCGCCGCACTCGGGCTGGGTTTCACCGCAGGAAGCCTGCTCGAATCCGGCTGTGTGCCGGTGCCGCCTGTGCCGGTCTGGGAACGCCCGCCGAATTTTGTAATCCTTTTCGCCGATGACATGGGCTACGGCGACTGGGACAGAGGCGGGCACCCCACTATCCGGACTCCGAACCTGAATAAAATGGCCGACCAGGGAGTCCGCCTCACCCAGTTCTATTCGGGAAACCCGGTGTGCTCGCCCTCGCGCTCGGCGCTGCTGACCGGCAGAAACTGTATCCGCACCGGGGTGATACATGTGTTTTTCCCACCGGACACCAGGGGCATGGCGGTCGAGGAGATCACTATCGCCGATGCCCTGAAACCCCTGGGCTACAGCACGGCCTGTATCGGCAAGTGGCACCTGGGCTGCACCCATGAATTCCGGCCCTTGAGACAGGGCTTCGATTATTACTACGGCATCCTCTACAGCAACGACATGGAAAACCCGGACATCTGGCGCAATGACCGGATGATCGAGCACCCCTCGGACCAGACCACCCTGACCAGGCGCTACACCGAGGAAGCGGTGTCCTTTATCGAGCGCGAGAAAGACAAACCGTTCCTCGTCTACCTGCCGTATACCATGCCCCACGTTCCCCTTTTCGCTTCGGAAAAATTCCTGGGCACCTCGCTTCGCGGCCTGTACGGGGATGTGATCGAGGAGATCGACTGGAGCGTGGGACAAATCATGGACACCCTGGACAGACTGGGCCTGAGCGGGAACACGCTGATGATGGTCACCAGCGACAACGGCCCCTGGATGAGCCAGAACCTGCGCGGCGGCAGCGCCGGCCTTTTAAGGGGCGCCAAGGGCGACACCTGGGAGGGCGGCATGAGAGAGCCGTTTATCGCCCGCTGGCCGGGAAGGCTGCCTGCCGGAATGGTAAGCAGCGCGGTGGGCTCGGTGCTCGATTTCCTGCCCACCTGCGTAACGCTTGCCGGAGGCCGGGTGCCGCAGGACCGCCCGGTAGACGGGATCGACCTGATGCCCACCCTCGAGGGCAAAGACAGACCCGAGCGCACCATTTATTTCTACGAGCGCCAGCATCTGAACGCGGTGCGCCGGGGCAAGTGGAAGCTGCATTTTCGCTACTACGACCACTCGAAGGGCGGTTACCAGAGAAAGGAGAACTGGGCCGTGCCAGAGGTGCCGCTGCTTTTCGACCTGGAGACCGACCCCGGCGAGCGGTTCGACCTGGCAGGCGAACAGCCGCAGGTGGTCTCCGGATTGACCGCTCTGGCCCAGGAGTATAAGAATGAGGTCGAGCGCCTGGGCGAGAATAAAGAGCTTCTCGACTGGTTTATCAACGACTGGCCCACAGCGCCGAGAAGGAGCAAGAAGTAACAGTAAAAGCCCTCGGGCGCAGTTTAACCCGAGGGCTTTTTGTCAATGAAGGTAATCCCAAAAGTATTTCACTCGCCAAAATCTATTACCATCCGTCCTTGAATAGTTTCATCGTCTATTTCTTTATCATTTGGCAGCGAACCGCCGATCCCCAACCTCTCATGCTCATTTTTCCAGGAGAGCGCACAATAAGTTTCACTTACTTTAAAGATTTCTGGATCGTAACTTTATTTTTCTTCGGAACATATACCTGAAAAAATCAGCCCTACCTTGACCTTCCTCTCACATCCTGGCTTTAGTCCGAAATATATCAGGATTCCCTAAAGTTTTTTGACACCTCAGATTGGGGTGGGTAAATACTGTAGCCAGTGTCTGCTTTTTAACCTTTTGGAAGGCATTTTAAAGAATCCCCAAAAAAGCGAAATTGCATAAAACTTGCAGTATAAAATTCGTGTTAGCAGCACAAATATAGAAGGCAAACTTTATTAAATTTGCAGGCTGTATGAGCAGATTAAACAGTATGGGCACTTTCAAAACAGAAGATAGTGAAACTGAAAAATCACTCAATGTTTTAACATATTGAGAGAAATAAATAAAACAGGTAAATCTTTCCTTACTCTACTCATAAAAGGGGAAATTATGGCTAACAAAAAAATCCTCATCGTTGAAAACAATCCTCTTATGAGTGATGTGCTGTACATTACCTTGGAGCTGGCAAATTACATCGTGGAAAAGGTTGAAAATGGTTTGTTGGCGATGGAACGATTTGAAACTGAAAATTACGACCTGGTAATTACAGATAATAAGATGCCGGGAATGAGTGGATTGGATGTGCTAAAAGAAGTTAAGAGAATTTCCCCCAAAACTCAGGTAGTGGTAATAACTGGTTACGCTACTATTGAGAAGGCAAGGAATGCAAAAAGGTTAGGGGCTTTTGACTTCATCACCAAGCCTTTTACGCCAAATGAAATTGAAAGTGTTATCGAGAGGGCTTTATCGGGAGAAAAACAAGAAGCTAAAGAAAAAAAGCCTGTAGCTCCTCTATACCGACCTGACAATAAACAGGTGATTTATCTAAAAGATGTAGATGCACTTTTTGGACCTAGTAAGGCTATGAGAGATGTGTATAATTCTGTTAAGCAGTTAGCATTGGAAAAAACACCTGTATTGATTTTTGGTGGTGTAGGCACAGGAAAAAATCTCGTTGCCAGAGCCATTCACTGCTTTAGCCCACGCAATAAGAAACCACTAGTAAAAGTTCATTGTGCAGAATCAAAAGGTTTTAACATGCAAAATACAATATCCTATATTATGGAAAAGTATAAGTCTGCCAACAAAGGGAACTTATTACTTGATAATATAGATGAACTTCCCATGGCGTATCAATCGGAACTGTTTTCTGCAATTAATAAAGCCAAATGTCCTAAAGGAATGGATGTTCGTTTAATTGTGACGTCAGGACGTGATCTGGGAAAGGAGATTGAATCAGATCGCTTTAACAAGGATTTATTTCAGCAGTTGAAGTTGTATATTTATATTTATTTGCCGCCACTTAAAGAACATAAAGTGGATATACCATATTTGGCATACCATTTCTTGAGGAAATACACGCATGAATACAAGAAGAATATTCAGGAAATTGATGCTACTGTTCTCGAAAGCTTAAAAGCTCAGAAATGGAATGGAAACATTGTGGAACTGGAAAACCTTATCGAAGGATTTGTTCTCTTATGTCGAGAAAAGATAATTAGCGATAAGTATCTCCAGTATGATCGATTTTAACCTGCATCATGTTGGGGGAAAAAACGGTTAGCTTGTTAAGAAAACAGAGGTTTCTTCTTTATATATTGTAAACGGCGGTTTAAAAGTGCGATCCGCTACCCAACGATCAGTTCATAGGTAAGGGCAAGGCAAGGTATGGCTGAAGTAAAAACTGCCCGGAGATTTGGAGATTCCTGTCCAGGCGGTAAAGAATGCCTTCATAGCTTCTTTCTGGTAAAAATCGGTCAGCCCTTCTTGACAGACCAAGCAAGAAAAAGTGCAATTAAATAGGATTTTTAGTTTTTTAATGTTTTCGGATATTTTATAACTCGCGGGAGAACAAAGGAAAAACTTTAGCTGAAAGGCTAGTCAGTCATTCAGATTTGGCAGGGGCGGCACTTGTTCATCATCTCGTCCCAAGTGCCACAGCTAATGCGGCAACGGCTTGATATTAAAGGAATTTCCGGCAGCCCTAACGCACGCGGGACAGAACGCCGAAAAGTTGTTGGCTTAATTGAAAGTGGAAAGTTAAAGACGTTACTGGAATCATGAAAGACTTAATCGAGGAAGGAAGAAAATAAAATCAGAATAATGATTTAATTTATTAAAAAAATACTTACTTAAAGATTATGGTTTGGAAATCCCTGCACGCACTGTACAAATTGTATTGAAAAGAACTTCTTTTAATTTAAAGAATATGTTGGCAGTAAAATGTTCTAGGATAAACAAATGGAATCTCATATTTGTCGAAAGTGTGGTTATAAATTCTCTTTTTTACATGAGTGGTGTCCTTCTTGTTCAACATTGATCTCCTCATCTCAAAAAAAAGAAGCTAATAGATTTGCGAAAATAAAGCGAGCAGAAACATGGGCCAAAACAAGAACTTCTATTAAAGATCGCAGTAAATTCCTTTTCATTGCGTGTCTTTAGGTTGCCTTTTTAATCTTGTTATTAATAGCTTTAGGTGTTGACCTTTTACAAGTTGCTATACAATGGCTAATCGCCATCATATGTTTGTCTCTTTTCTATATTCCAGGAGGAATTGTAATTTTTTTTGGGATTGTCATTGTTAAATGTTGCATCAAACTTTGGGATTGCATCAAAAACAAATGATATAAATATGGTAATCGGATCTATCAGCAGTGTATACAGGTACGGAGATCGGGGACACCCTTCAGCCTTTCTCGTTTAAAATTGTGACAACCATTGTATATGCTGATAGCGGCATTCACGGTGAGGAAGGAAATGGAGTCAACCCTTGACAATAGACATTTTTGCCTAACCAGCGATTCCACCTGATCGCCTTTACTCTGTTGTTCTTCATGCATTTTTGTCTGTTAAATCTTCCACACCGAGTTCCATCCCGAAAGTAAAATGGCAGCTCAACGCGAAGACTGAACTGCCACCTCCTATCTGCTCTTTTTATATCTGATCAAAAAGTTGCAAATCCACAATCCTCCCTATCATCAACTTTCGATTTGAATTTCTCTTTGAAGTTTATTTTATCTATAGGATGATTACATCTGGATGAGATAAAGCGGTATTTTTAAATTCACATTTATTTTATGGACCGGAGAAAGGAAAAATTTCTTGCGCTGCTTTTAGTTTGCTTTATTTTTGTGCTTTTCCAGGGACAGCCCGGATTTATTCAAAGAGGTTGCGGGCAGGAGAAAAACACTTTATGATTGATTGGTCTATCACTGAATAACTTTGTGCCTTTGTGCCTCTGTGCCTGTATTTTATACCTTTGTTCCTGTCTTCCTGGGCGATCAACTGAAAATTAACCCGGACCCGTTGCCATGTTCACCTTTCTGACCGCAGGCGAAAGCCACGGCAGGTGCCTGACAGCCGTGATCGAGAACTTTCCCGCAGGCGTGGAAATAAGCGCAGACGATGTCAACCGCGACCTGGCCCGCCGCCAGATGGGATACGGCCGCGGCGACCGGATGAAAATCGAAAGCGACGCCTGCGAGATACTCTCCGGTGTGCGCGATAGCCGGACTCTCGGCAGTCCCATCTCTTTTTTCATCTGGAACAAGGATTGGGCCAACTGGGAACAGGTGATGAACCCCGAGCAGAACGACCCAACCCTGGCTGCCGAGAAAAGAGTTACCAACCCCCGACCCGGCCATGCCGACCTGGCGGGGGCGCTTAAATACGCTCACACAGCGGATATGCGCAATGTGCTCGAACGGGCGAGCGCCCGGGAGACCGCGGCCCGCGTGGGAGTGGGAGCGTTTGCCAGGGCCTTGCTGAAAAATTTCAATATCAGTGTCTGCTCCCACGTGATCGCCCTGGGGGAGGTGGAAGCCCCGGGTTGGACTCCGGAATCCGGGATCGATCCCGCCATGATAAGCGAGCTGGCGGACCAAAGCCGGGTGCGCTGCCTGGATTCTAAGGCGGAAAAAAAGATTATCGCCGGTATCGATAAGGCCGGACAGGAGAAAGACACCCTGGGCGGGATTTTTGAGGTGGTGGTCGCGGGACTGCCCCCGGGCCTGGGCAGCTATGCCAACTGGGATCGTCGGCTGGATGCGCGCCTGGTGCGCGCGGCGGTCTCGATCCCGGCCGTTAAGGGCG
>CAZSTM010000125.1:0-9341 GCA_964609635.1 uncultured Gemmatimonadales bacterium | reverse complement strand
GTATCTGAATCCGGGACATGGTATGACCCGCCGCTTAGAATTAAGGATGGAGCCATAAACGTTCCCACCGGTCCCGGCCTGGGAACCACCATCGACCCCGATCTCATCCGCAAAGCAGAACGGGTAGTATAATCAAAAAAGTAAAATCAGGTGCTCTCAAGGGTGCATGTGGGGGGAAGATACCTGCATCCTGAGGAATGATACTTTAAACACGTGAGGGTCTAGCAATCTCACTCAGGCAGAGGATCGATCACGGTCTTTCGCAGCTCGAAACGCGCACCCAGCAGCTGCGGCTCAATTTCCAGGGCTTCCTCGAGCAGCCGGTATGATCTTTCATAATTACCCCGCTTCTTGTTCACCAGGGCCAGAAGATAGTGGGCTTCCGAGCGGTATCGCGAAAATATGTGCTCCATCTGGCTGAGAGCGAAATTCTCCATGCGCCCGATAATTCCTTCCGCCTCTTTGACCAGCCCCAGCCTCTCCATGCTCAAAGCCATATGGAAATTCTCGCTGTTCATGCTGTCCCTGTCCTGCGAGAGAAGCTTCCAGCCCCTGGCGCTTTGGCTGTAAGCCTGAGCGGCCTCCTCTTTGCGGCCCAGGGCCTCGAGCACTCTGCCTCTATAATAGTCAAGCCTTGGAGCGCTCTGGTTCTGGAAATCATCCATACCCATGGACACCGGCGGGTTGAAAGCCAGATCGAACTGTTCAACAGAGGCGTTAAAATCACCCCGGTTGAAAGCCAGGGCGCCCAGGCCGTAACGCAGGAAACGGTATTTATCCCTTAGATGGTAAGTGCGGTGACGCGGGTTGAACTTGTGGGAATAAATCAGCTTTTCGGCATCCTCGTAATTACCGGCCACCAGGTGCACTGCAATCAATCCCTCGACAAGGTCGTCATCCTCCGGGGATTTAACGAGGGCTTTTTTCAACAGGGTCATCTGCTCGTCAAAGCGCCCGGAGCGGGCATACAGGTCGCTCAAGTCGTTGAAAAGACGGACATTTTCCGGCTCCAGCTCTATCGCCCGTTCTAGATACTGCGAGGCCCGGTCGATTCCCAGGCCCTGATCGGCACAGGCCATACCCAGGGCCCAGTTAGAGACCGGGTTGTCCGGCTGGACCTTTACCGCCTCTTCCCAGCTGCGGATAGCTTCCCGGCGGCGGCCCAGGTGATAGAGCAGGCAGCCCAGCTCATATCTCGCTACCGCATCCTCGGGGTTTACCCCGGCGGCTTCAGCCAGAGGGGCTGCACTCTCCGGACGGAAGGGGAATCGGTCCACGTTACCCCGGCACTGTCGCGCCTTGGACCGGTAATATTCCGCCTTTGCAGCCTCTTCTCCGGAAGAGCGCTCCAGGCAGTAGGCCAGCGTGTAGTAAAATATCGGCGGGGTTCCCCAGGGGTCGTCGTTTTTGTCTTCCACCAGTCTCAGTATCTGCGCGGCCTCCTCCCAGCGGCCGAGCCTGCTATAGTCGGTTGAGAGCTCGACAGCTTCCTGGCTCTGGCCGCCCAGCAGCCTCAGGAGCTCCTCCCGGTGCTCATTCTGGCTGCCTGAGAGGTAATATCTCTCCGCCGCGGCCCGGCGGCTGGTGGGATCGAGCTCGGTCACCCTGTCGAGCATCTTTTCGGCTTGATCTGTATTTCCCTCCAGCCGTCCGACCAGGGCGAGTAAGCACAGAGCATCCAGGTGCTGTCCATTGGCGGAAACAGCCCTGTTAAGATGTTCTATTGCTTCCGGCAGATCGCCTCTGGTAAAACTTAATCTTCCAAGAAGGTATTCCCTGGCCGGGTAAAAACTACTCCCAGGCGAAATATAGTATAATTGGCGCTCCGCTCTCAGAGTATCGCCCGTTTCGAGCCGGCAGAGAGCCAGGTAGTAATGCGCCTCATCCAGGTAAGGGTCCCGCTCGACAGCGGATTCGAAATGCGCTGCACCACTGTCCGCAAGGCCGGCTTCCAGGTGGATTATTCCCAGCTCCAGATGAGCCTGAGAGTGCCCGGGGTCCCTGGCCAGGGCCAGGTTCAGCAGCCTCAGGGCCGAGGAGTTATTAAACTGCTTCAGCTCGAACCTGGCAGCCAGCAACAGCTGTTCCGCGCTCATCTGCTCCTCCGGTTCAGTCTCTTTCTCCAGATGCGCGGTAAATGGAGTGTACTCTTTGCGGCCCGGGTCTGTATCGGGACGGAGGTAGCTGAGCAGGGTCTTTCCCGATGAGCCGGTTACCGTGACTCTCATGCCTGCCAATCCGGCGCTGTCGGCCCTGATGCCCGTAATCTTCCTGTTAAACGGCCTGCCGGGCGCCAGATGTACCGTCTCATTCAGGATTTCACCGCAGCGCGCCTCGAGGTTGACCTGTGCCGCAGGAAACTCGCCCACCGCCGAAAGACCGATATCGACAGCGGAATTCCTGCCTTGCCCATCGGCCGACACCTCCAGTTTAAGCGATACTTCTCCCCGGGTGCTGGTGAATCCTCCGATTCCGGCAACCGGCAGCCACCACTCGCTCCAGCCTTCATGCAGGTACGGGTCCAGCCACTCATAATGTCCATCCCAGACATGCCTGCCGCTCTGCACCTCGATATAGGGTCCCGCATTGTCGGTGTAGGCACGCTCCAGGTTGGTCGCCCTTTCCGAGTAGCCGAAAGTCCACATCTTCATCCCCTCCACTATTCTCCGGTCGGCATAACGGAACACGCCGTAGTCGCCGCCGAAATCATAGGCCCCCTGGAAATCATCGTAAATATCGATACCGAACACTCCAAGCATATGTTTGTGGTTCCGGTCCCACGAATAGTCGATCTCGTTGTAAAAGGGCCAATCAGCCACCTCACTGGTAGTGTGGCCGATGGTGCGGGTCATGGGATAGATGAACCTGGTTTTCGGCTCGGCGCGCATGCTGCTCGAGATCCAGAACATATAGGGCTTGCGGCTCTGGTTACGGTTATAGCAGAATACTTTCAACTCCATCGCCGCCAGGCCCGGGTAAAGGCGAGCCGAAAAGTTCACTTTCATCCGGTAGACCGGATCGATAGTACCGAGGACCAGCTCCGCACTGCCGTCCTGGTGATGTACGATCTTGTTGAACCACAGCGGCTCGCCTTTGAGGGTAATCGCATGAGTGTCATATGGGCCTGTCAGCTCGATTCCGAAAAGGGGAAAGGAATCTTTCATATTATAGCCGGCCGGCTTGATAACATCATTGCGGTAGAACATCTCTCTGCCGGTTATTTTGTCGTAGAGGGAAAAAAACCTTCCCCCGAACTCGGGCAAATAGGTCAGCTTCAGATATTCATTCTCCAGGAAAATCGCCCGGTAGGTCACCGGCTGCGGTCCGCCCGGCTTGAAAGGCCTGATAAAGGCAGCGAAAGGGTATTTGCCCCTGATTGTGGAGTTTTTAAACAGAGGGGGCTGGAGCTGTCTGCCGCTGAACTCATAGGTGGGTATCTCTATTTGACCCTCAGAGACCCGGACAGCTTTAACATCCTCAGCCGCAGCACAATATGCCGCCGGAAATACAAACAAAAGCAGTTGAAAAAATATCAGTTTCAAAAACCGAATTTTAATCATCATCATGGGTTCCTTATCCAGGTTTTGCTCTATCAGCCGGGCCAGGGTGGCTCCGGTGTGGATATTTTAATTGATAAATATTTTTTTCGGTAAAATATTATATCACCGGCCGGGACACTTTGCTGCGAGTGCTAAAATACCTCTATCACCGGGACCGGTCAAGAGTTCGTTGACCATGAGCAAGCTGCCTCCGGAGAAAATAAGAGCGGTTCTTTTCAGTTTTGCAGGTAAATATTATTTCTCGAAACAATCCTCTTGACCGACACTACCCTAAAGTAGTAAACTGAAACAACCAACAGCCGACAACAGCCGGGCGGGAATGCCGCTATGTTCCAGAAAAAGAAATCCAAATCGCTGTTATCCGCGGTAATCGAGGGACAGATCAGCAAGGTGAAATCCCTGCTGGACAGGGGCGCCGACCCGAACTATCCGGATTCCCGGGGCCGGACCCCCCTGATGCTGGCCGCCGATGAAGGGCATGCAGGGATTGTCAAAGACCTGATCAGAGCCGGGGCCGATGTAAACCTGCGCTCGAAACTCGGGGAAAGCCCTTTGATGTCCGCGGCAAAAAGGGGCCGCGCTCCGGTGATGGAGCTGCTGCTGAAGGCCGGCGCCAAGCCGAACGCCAAAGACAGAAACGGCAGCACTGCGATGATGTTCGCCACGGTCTGGGCCACCAGGATGGCCTCGATCGGTATTGTGGCTACCGAGCAAAAGATTTTACTGCTGTTGGACGCCGGCGCCAAGATCAACACAGCGGATTCCAAGGGACGCACTCCCCTGATGGCCGCGATACACAGCGGAGGGGGTTCCCTGGAGGAAACCAATCGTCTGCCTGTACTGGAGACTCTGCTGAAACATCGGGCGGATGTAAACGCGCAAAGCGTTAAAGGCCGTACCGCTTTGATGTCCGCAGCGTTCAGAGGCTTGAAAGAATCTTTCAAGCTCCTGCTGGATGCCGGGGCGGATTTCAATCTCAAAGACAACGGCGGACGAACGGCCTTGATGTACGCCACCAGAGGCTGTTTCTGGTCCTACCGGCAGTCGGGTTATATCACCATCATCAAACTCCTGCTGGACAAAGGCGTCGATCTTGCAACGATGGACGACAGCGGACGTACCGCCATGATGATCGCCAAAATGCACGGCCCGGCCGACATAGTCACCCTGCTCAAGAAAGCCGGAGCCAAGCAGTGAATACCGAGATTATCCCTGAGCCGGTCGTACCTCCCTTTTTCATCCCCGAATCCACAACTTTTATGCCGAGGATAGAATGCAACCCGAAAAGTCGAGATTTTTAAGTATCCTGCCGGCCGCCCTGATAGCCTTAAGCCTGTCAAGCGCACAGGCGGGCAATTTCGAAATCCCCGAGCGCCTGCAGAGATCTCGCTGGGACGCCGCCTGGATTTGTTGTCCCGACCGGGACCGGACATCTTACGGGGTCTTCCACTTTCGCCGCGAATTTGAATTGACCGACAAGCCCGCTGAATTTATGGTGCATGTCTCCGCAGACAACCGCTACAAGCTGTTTGTCAACGGTACGCAGGTCGGTGACGGTCCGGCCCGGGGCGACCTCGATCACTGGAGGTTCGAAACTTACGATTTAGCGCCTTATCTCAATGCAGGCCAAAACCTGCTGGCCGCGGTGGTCTGGAATTTCGGCGAATACCTGCCCTGGGCGCAAATGACCCATTCGACCGCCTTTTTACTCCAGGGCAACTCGGAAACCGAGTCCGTGGTTAATACCGACGAACGCTGGAAAGCGCTCGAGAATAAAGCCTATTCACCTCTGCCTATCGACCGCGAATCTGTCCCGAGCTTCTGTGTTGTCGGGCCCGGAGACCGGGTTGACGGGTCCCGTTACCCGTGGGGCTGGGAGAAACCCGGTTTCAATGACCGGCTATGGAACCCCGCCGCGCAGATTCCCCGGTCCCGGGCCACTCCCCGGGAAATGAGGGATGCAGACTCCCAATGGAACCTGGTGCCCCGAATGATCCCGCCCATGGAGAAAACTCCCGAAGGCCCGCTGGTAATCCGCAGGTCCGCCGGGCTGGATATCGGCCCGGATCTCCTGTGGGAAACCCACCCCCTGGCCGTTCCCGCTAATTCCAGGGTCTCCATCCTCTGCGACAGGACCTACCTGACCTCAGCCTATCCCGAGCTGAGGGTCAGCGCAGGCAGGGGCTCGAAAATTACCGTGACTTATGCAGAGGCGCTGTTCGACGACCGGAGGCAAAAAAGCCACCGGGATAAAATCGACGGCATGAGAATTTTAGGCAACAAAGATGTGTTCCTGCCCGACGGCGGCACAGACAGGCTCTTTACCACCCTCTGGTTCAGGACTTACCGTTACCTGCAATTGGATGTGGAAACAGCGGATGAGCCGCTTATCATCCACCCGCTGAAAAGCAGCTTCGTGGGTTACCCCTTCCGGATGGAAGCCTCCTTTAAGAGCGATGACCGGTCACTGGATAAAATCTGGGAGGTGGGCTGGCGCACGGCCCGCCTGTGTGCCGGGGAGACTTACTTCGACTGCCCGTACTATGAACAGCTAAACTATGTGGGAGATACCCGCATCCAGGCCCTGATCTCGCTCTATGTTTCAGGGGATGACCGCCTGATGCGCAAGGCGATCACCCAGTTCGACGACTCCCGCATTCCGGACGGCCTTACCCAGAGCCGCTACCCCTCATACGTCCGGCAGATCATCCCGCCTTATTCCCTTTTCTGGATCGCCATGCTCCACGACCACTGGCTTTATCGAGACGATCCTGAATTTGTCCGCTCCTTCCTGCCCGGCATGCACGGCGTGCTCGACTGGTTCGAAAAACATCTGACCCAGAACGACCTGCTGGGGCATCTGCCCTGGTGGAACTTCGTGGATTGGACACCGGAATACGACAGTGGCGTTCCCCCGGGCGCAGATGAAGACGAGAATGCGGTTATCAGCCTGCAGTTCGTCTATGCCCTGCAATACGCGGCCGAGCTTTGCGAGGCTTTCGGCGAAACGTATGAAGCCGAAAGTTACCGCCTGCTGGCGGATCGAATCTGTTCTGCGGTGGTCAAACACTGCCTGTCGGCCGAGCGGGACCTGGTCGCCGAGACTCCCGGAAAAAAAATGTTCAGCCAGCACGCCAATGTCATGGCCATCCTGGTTGATCTGATCCCGGCGGAGAAACAGGCCGCATTGTTCGAAAGGCTCCTTACCGAACCCGGCCTGGTCCAGTGCACCTTCTACTACCGCTTCTACCTGCTGGAGGCGCTAAAAAAGATCGGCCGGGGCGATGAGTACCTGCAGTTACTGAAACCCTGGCACGACATGCTCGGAATCGGACTCAGCACTTTCGCCGAAAAACCCGAGCCTACCCGCTCGGACTGCCATGCCTGGAGCGCATGCCCGCTTTTCGGGCTGCTTGCCACGGTTGCGGGTATCGAGCCCGCGGCGCCGGGATTCCGCAAGGTCAAAATAGCTCCCCATCTCGGGCCTCTGGAGCGGCTCGAGGCGAGTATGCCCCACCCGCTGGGAAAAATCAAATGCTCTCTGGTCCGGGCCGGGGAGAATAATCTCAAGGGGGAAATCCAATTGCCGCAAGGCCTGGACGGGGTGTTTCTCTGGCGAGGACAAAGTGTGGAGCTGCATCCCGGAAAACAACAAATCAACATGACTGCTCGGTAGTCAGAAGATAGGAGACAGGAGAAAAAACAAAGAAAGGCACAGAGGCACAAAGGCACAAAGGGAAATGCAGAATACAGAAGTCAGGAGTCAGAAGTCAGAATCCCTTCCCGGCCTTTTCATTAATTTGCCGTAGGGGCGGACCCATGTGTCCGCCCTGAGTGACAAAGAATAAAAAGAAATCAGAAGTCAGGAGTCAGGAGTCAGGGGTCAGAAGACAGGAGACAGGAGAAAAAACAAAGAAAGGCACAGAGGCACAAAGGCACAAAGGGAAATGCAGAATACAGAAGACAGGAGTCAGGAGAAAAAACCCTCTCTGAGTACCCCTTTGTTAAACCCCCCTTTTCTTCCCCCTTTGCAAAAGGGGGATACAGGGGGATTCAATCTGCGTAATCTGTGAATCAATATGTAATCTGTAGATTATTATAAACCTTAAGGAGAACCGATGACAGAGAAGCCTCAAAAAATTCGCCTGGGTATAATCGGCTGCGGGATCATCGCCGGGGAACGCCACGTGCCCGCCCTAGAACGTCTGACTGAGCGTTTCACGGTAACCGCGCTGTGCAACCGCACCAGGCCCAAGGCCGAAGCCCTGGCCGAACGATTGAGCCTGGGGGATGATGCCCTCTGGCAGGACTGGCGCGAGATGGTCGGCCAAGCCCCGGTGGATGCGGTGCTGATCTGCCTACCGATAGAATTGAACTACCAGGTGAGCCGCGAGGCGGCCGCCGCCGGCAAGCACGTGCTCTGCGAAAAACCTATCGCCCAGAACAACCAGGAAGCCAAGGCAGCGTTAGCTCTGGGTAAGGAATACGGCGTAACTTACATGGTGGCGGAAAACTACCACTATGTTCCGTCTTTCGCCAAGGCCGCCCACCTGGTGCGCCGCGAGGAGATCGGCCGGCCTACGGTGATGAGCTGGAACATCCTGCGCTTCATAGAAGTCGAGGACAAGTACAATAAAACTCCCTGGCGCCCCAACCATGTTTACCCGGGGGGTTATGTCCTCGACGGCGGGGTGCACTATATCCACGTGCTGCAAATGATGGCGGGCAGAGTCTCCTCGGTCTGCGCCCGCACCCGCTCGATAGAACCCGGCCTGGGGAAACCGGACACCGCTTTCGCCCTGCTGACCCACGAAAACGGGGTACTCAGCTCGCTCAACATGAGCTGGCGCACCAAGGACACCAGGGATTTTCGCCTGCGCATCTGCGGCACCGAGGGCACCATCCTGGCGCATGATTTGAGCCTGGTTCTGTTAGATGGCCAGGGAAAAGAACGCGAAGTGCCGTACGTGGAGGAGGACAGCTTCTACCTGGAGCTGATCGATTTCCACCGGGCGGTGGCCCTGGGCGAGACGCCTGAGATCAGTTCCGAATCCGCCGCCCACGATGTAGAGGTAATTATGGCCATACTCGAATCGGCGGAACGGGAGACTCAGGTAAATCTCTAGGTGACACAAACAGTAGAGAGGATTTCTATAATCTAAGCTGGAATCCAGATATTTTTCGCGGAAACAACCTCGATATCGCTGCTGAGATTCAGCGGCGAGGGGGATTTGGTGAAAAAGACAAAGCCTTTATAGCCTGTTAAATACTGGTATGAAGCTTTTATCAATCCACCTTTGGCAATGACTACCAGCGGGTTTTCCGCCTTGCCTAATATCTTAGTGAACTCTTCCGGCTCTACCCTGACAATTGCTCCGGAGGCCTTGACAGCCTCGGCAATCGCAGCGTAATGTGCTGCCCCTGCACCTGCACCCGCGGCTCCATAGCTCATCTTGACTACACCCTCCTATTCGGCAGGTTCCGGCAGTGTACAAGATTTGCTCTTCTTCTTTTATCAATCAGATAGACAACTACGCTGCATACTATCGCCAAGGCCAGGACCATCAAGAACGCGGGCAAGTCGAATACACCGCCAAAGACTCCGGTTACTGCTCCTGCCACCCTGACAACTACCGAACACAGAGTTGCAAAACAAACCATTACCATTATAAATCCGGCAATAAAAAGTACCGCCAGTCTAATTGCGAATCTAATTGGGATTGAAAGCAGCCATCCCATCGAGCCTCTCCTTTCCTGTTGAAAATATTTGAAGGAAATTTC
>CAZSTM010000124.1:0-9357 GCA_964609635.1 uncultured Gemmatimonadales bacterium | reverse complement strand
GTATTTTATTATGAGGCCGATTCCCGATATGGTCTTCACGATTCGATAGACCTCGTCGCCGGGATCTATAACAAGTCCCTCCATGGTCTCCTTGCATCCGAGGACATAACAATTGGCCTGATAGGGACCCACAACTAATTTTCTGAGCATTAAGAATGTCCTTTCCCTTGACAGCGATCTTTACCTGATATGAAAAATAAACCGGAACCTGAAAGGGCCGGCCAGGGTAAAAACACCGACAGGGCTCCAACAGTTGTCATAATCTATTGCCTGCTATCAGGTTAGCCTTCTTTTTGGTTTTAATCCTGATTTTATTTGTCTTGACAATACCCCTGCGGTTTTGTACCTTGCCCCCCCAAGTGCGCTTGTTCCGAACCAGTTATCCACCACTGTACCCATGACCCTAATACATCGGATAAATCCCCTCATTGCGGCCTGCGCCCTGCTGCTGGGCGGCCTGGTTCTTCCCGCTCACAGCCAGACCGGAGCCAAGATCGAGGGCACTGTCACCGACATCTCCACCGGAGCGCCGATCCAGGGAGTGCAGATCGGTGTCGAGGGAACCCGGCTGGGCAATGTTACCAGCGCGGACGGATACTATTTTATCCTCAACCTGCCTGTGGGCATGCGCTCGATCACTTTTCGCCATACAGGCTACCGCGCCAGGACAGTGCAGTCGGTCCTGCTCTCCGCCGGGCACACCAGCACCCTGGATGTTGCCCTCGAAGCCGGTATAGTCGAGCTCGAGGCCGTTGTGGTTGAGGCCGAGCAGGCGCCGCTGGTTCCCCGCGACAACGTGCAGACCGCCCAGAGGTTCGACTCGCAAACCGCCAAAGAGATACCCGCCGAGTCAATCGAGGGCATCCTGGCGCTGCAGGCCGGGGTGGTCACCGATCCCTACGGACAGTTCAATATCCGCGGAGGAAGATCGGGCCGTCAGGCGGTTTACATCGACGGTATCCTGGTGAGGAGTTTCAACGAGCGGCCTTACGTGGCGGACAACACTCCCCTGCACGTGGCCACCAACGCCGTTGAAGAGATCAGCGTCATTACCGGCGGGTTCAGCGCCGAATACGGACAGGCGGGCGCAGGGGTGATAAACGAGATCACCCGCGAGGGCGGCCCGATAATTTCAGGCAGCGCGCGCCTGATCAGCGACGGTTTCATGCCGCGCGGCCACGATTACGGCTACAACCGACTCAACGCCGATGTCGGAGGCCCGGTCAAATACCTGGAAGGAGCTAATTTCTTCCTTTCCACGGAACTAGTGGGCCGTGCGGACCGTGCCCCCAGTAGCGGGGGGTTTCGCGGTATCGACAACAACTTCATGGACCGCCTGAACCAGGCGCTCAATACACTCGGACTCTACGACCCCAGCTCGCCCGCCTCGAAAGAGGGCGGAGGCGCCCTGGATGGCGATTCCTATACCTCCGGCATCCAATACCTGAGCCCCTACTCGTTCGGCAACCTATACTTCGAGGATACCGACCTCGACGGAATCGGCGATACCCGGCGGTTCATCCAGGGCGATGATTTCAGCGGCGTGGACGGCGTGGTCGGCACCATGGACGACAGACGCAGGGCCTCCCCGGCCGGGGTCTTCCATAACCCCAACCCCACCCGTCTGCCCGGAAACGGCGACGACCAGTATTCCATCTCCACAAAGCTCACCTACTTCCAGAGCGATAACCTCAAGTGGCTGGCCACCTTTCAGAACAGCCGCAAACAGCGCCGGGCCTATACTCACGGCAATATATTCAACAACCCCCTGCGCAGTAACATCGCCGCGCGGATTACTACTTATAATGTCACCGGCGGCCTCGACTGGATCCTCGAGCAGAACGCTCTGCGCAACACCAATTTCAAGGTGCGGGCCAACCTCTACCGCAACTGCCTGGTCCTGGGCACCCCGACTCTGGAGTCGCTGAAACGTAATACCTGGGGCGGATTTTCGCTGTCGAAGCTCGAGATAATCGATGAAAACCGTATCCTTCACGATGATATATACCGTAACCTGACCAACAGCGGCCTCGAGGATGAGCAGCACGAACCGGCGGGCGCGAGCTCCACCGAGGAGCGCTTCCGGGGAACCTGGCCCTCCGCCGTGCCGGGAAACAACATTCCTTTCGCTTCCTCGATCACCCAGATGCCCGAGGGACGGGGTAATTTCAGTGCTTCTTTTATCAACTCCGGCCTCTACACCAACCTCGAAAACAGCCTGGAGGATCGCCTCTCGCTCAAGGCCGACCTCGAAAGCCAGCTCGGCAGGTATTTCCGGGTCAAGACCGGCGCCGACCTGAAACTTTTTCAATTGAAGGAACGGGATTTCTCCCAGACAGGCGGGGTTTTCCAGGACTTCTATGATACCCGGCCCAAGCTGGCCGCAGCCTACCTGCAGAACATCCTGGATTTCGGAGACCTGGTGCTGGACTATGGCCTGCGGGTGGATTACCTGGACCTTGCCGCCGATTTCCCCCTGGTAATCGGAGAGTCCCGCCCCGGCGACCGGAGATACCGTCCCGAGGGCCAGCTATTTTTCAGCCCGCGGCTCAGTGTGGCGCACCCGGTGACCGACCGCTCGCAGATCAGGCTCTCCTACGGCCACTTCTTCCAAGCCCCGAGTTTCAAAGACATCTACTCCCACATGAACCAGGACTTCCGCTTCGACCTGGGGGGTAATACCAACAACATTTTCGGCAACAGCAGGCTGGAGATGAGCCAGAGCACCATGTTCGAGTTGGGTTTCACCACCATCTTGAGCGAGGATCTCCGCCTCGATTTTGTGGGTTACCATACCGAGGTCAAGGGCGATATCGCGGTAAGGCAGCTGACCCCGGAACAACTGCTCGATTTAGGCGGTGTCGTAGATCGCGGCTCGACCCGGAGCAACGCCACCCTGAGCGTCTATACCAACCGCGACAACATGAACACCAAGGGGCTGGAGATTACTTTCACCAAGCGTATGAGCGACCTCTGGGGGCTTAACGCCACCTATACCTTGAGCTTCCCGCGCGCCACCAGCAGCGACCCGCAGGAGTACATCCTCACTTTCGGCAGGCAGACTTTCTTTGACCCGGTCACCGGCAGGCGCGGTGTGCAGCCTCCGCCTCGTCAGCAGACACCCATCGATTACGACCAGACCCACCGGCTCAACCTGCAGTTCAATTTCCGACTTCCGGAGCTTTTCAGCCCGAACAGCCGGTGGGACCTGGCTCTGAAAGACATTTACGGGTTCACCACTTTCAGCTTCGCCAGCGGACAGCCCTTTACCAGGCTGGGCCGGGACGGCCACCCCTCGAGCACCAACAACAACGAGCGAGGCCCCTCTCTCAAGACCTTGAACCTGCGCCTGAACAAAAAACTGCCCTATTTCGGCAAGCGCTTTCAGGTGGCGGTTTTCGGAGAGATTTTCAACCTGTTCAACTGGGATAATTTCAACATCGACTACCTCAATCACACCACCGGGAGCCCGGGCGAGGACGCTTTTATCATCGAGGAAGCTTTCAATGACCGCCCGGACTTTCGCGACGGCAGCGGGGAGAAAGTCGATCGCCTCAGCCGCAGCGACCAGAAAGAAAACCTGCCCGGCGATGATGCCGACAACCTGGTGAAAATCCAGGACATCGACGGCGACGGGTTCGTTACCAAGAACGAGATCGTGGCACTCAAGCTGGCCAACATGCTGGCCGGCCTGGACAACCCCCTGGCCTATCTCAGGCCGCGGCAGGTGCGACTCGGGGTTAATGTGGATTTTTAATACACACCCCGCCCGCTATGCGGGCACCCCTCTTAAGAGGGGATTAAAAGCACTTCAATAAAGTGGCGTATAATAGATTCTTTTAAGTTCATTCTGAGAGATTATCTCTCAAATTTGTAAATCGTTTTTTAACCACAAAGGCACCAAGACACAAAGATTTCTTAATTCATTCGATTCAACCTGTAGATCAATAATTGATATTACTCTTAGTGTCTTGGTAATTGTATACTGAATTAGGTATTGGTAACGGTGCCTCGCGCCCACGTACGATAATAACGATGATAGATAACTCAACATACCGGTATCGCTGTTTGTGGCTGGCGATGCTTATCGTTTCTCTGGTGCTTGCCGCCGGGGAGACCCATGCCGGGCGGCCCGGCCGGACGGGCAAAAGCAAGAGCGCTCAGGCGGGTCCCGCCCTTTCGAGCTTCCAGACCAGGATCACCACCGGAAACCGCCTCGAGTTCAACATGTCCAACAACGGTTACCTGGCAGTGGACCCCAACCGGGGTAGCGTTACTCCCGGCGGGTTCTGGCCCTCGGGGTCCGAGGATGGCTACATCTTCCAGGTGGGCCTCCATGTGATGGGGATTATCGATTCGGACGGTGACGGGATTTCCTCGGACGTAGTGGAAACCAGCCTGGTGTTCGACAGCGAATGGCGCGAGGGGCGACCCGAAGAGGACGCGGATGACATAAAAAGCCGCCTTTATTTCAGCACCAGCGAAACCGACCTGGGCGAGTGGCCGGCTGAGTTCATGGTCCCGGATCAAAATCTCAACAGCCCGACATTCGGCATACTCATTCCCGATATACGCAGCGAACAGGACATTGTCTCGATCTTTACCGATATCGACGCTCCAATCAACACCGCGGCCGGGAACCTTCGCCTGGGAGTCGAGGTCCGCCAGCATGCGATGCTCTACTCGCTGGCCGAGCTCAGCGACGTGATGTTCGTGATCTGGGACATCTACAACGCCTCCGATTTCATGAACGATGCGAATGTGGTGCCCGGCTACGACATCCACGAGGCGTTTGTCAATATCAGGAACGATTTCGATATCGGCGAGAACGCCATGGACGACCGCTGCGCGGTAAGCCCGGTGCGCAACATGTCGATCGCTTTCGACTCGGATTTCAGTGAGATCAATTTCGACGGCACTCCGGCGTTTCTGGGTACCAGCTTCCTCGAAGGGCCGACCGACAGCGACAGCATCGACAACCCCAATCCCCTCTTTCCGGTCGGTAACGGCCTGGTGGATGAGACTTTCGCCGATATTGCAGTGGCCGGTATCAAAGACCCGCGCACCGGGATGTTCTACGAGTTCGACGAGGACGTGCTGTCAGAGAGCGCCGAGCGGATGAGCCTTTTCACTATCAACACCAACGGCGGTGAGCGGCCGGACCCGGTGGATGACGCCGAGGCCTACCGTATCCTCTCCGGAGACCCTAGAGAGGTGCGGGTACCGCCCTACGACCCTTATGCCAACCTGATCGTGGCCGACATAGTCCACGACCTTCGCCAAAACATAGTCTCCGGACCTTTCGAGCTGCCCAACACCGGGCGCGCCGAGAAAAAGCGGGTAGTGGCCGCCTTCTATCTGGCGCGGCCCGCACACGATGAGGTAGACCTGAACAACCTGACTATCCAGGGAGAGTTCAAGCCGATTATCGAAGTGTGGCAAGCTACCGGGGAGGTTTACCGCACCGGGTTCATAGTACCGTCCCCCCCGCCGCCTCCCAGGATGAGGCTGATACCGGACGACCGGCAGGTTACTGTCACCTGGGATGACGTTCCGGTAACCGCCAGCGACCCCTATGCCCTGACCGAGGCCGCTGCAGGACGGAGCCCCTCACCTGATTTTCCCGACCTGGGCTACCGGACACAGGATTTCGAGGGCTTCCGGGTCTATCGCTCCCTTACCGGCACCGCAGATGACGCCAGGCTGATTGCCCAGTTCGACCTGGACAACGAGTTTAAGACTTACTCGATTACCCGGGCCCGTAAAACGGAGCAGGGCCTGGAAGACGTGGTCGAGACCATCTCCCTGGGCACCAACACCGGGCTGGCTTTCAGCTTTACCGACCGGGGCGAGGATATCGGCGGTCTGATAAACGGCGTGCCGCTCTTCTATACGGTCACCTCCTACGATTTCAACCCCGTGCTGCTGGGCAACGAGTCCCTGGAGTCCGGCAGGAACTTCCGGCGCCAGGACGCCGAGGGAAAGTTCTACCAGATGGCCATTCCACGCAGTCCCTCCACCACCATAGTTACCGGTTCGGGAAACTGGAAACAGGTAGACTATTTCGGTGAGGAGCCTGTGGAGACACTGCCCGCCGCCTGGCAAAAGCTGGGGGATGTGGGTGATTACTCCCTGAGGGCCGAGGTGGGTTATTTCTCCAGCCCCATACCCCCTACTACGGACGCTTTTGCGGCCGAGCTCAGCCAGGTGGTGGTGATCGACCCGGAAAATGTCCCGCCGCTGGGCGGCTACCTGGTGGTGGACTCCATAGAGCACACCAACAAGGACACCCGCAACCACAAGCATTACGTTCATTTCGAGGACCCCGAGGGCCGGCCCACCACCAACGGGACTTTCACCATACCCTATCACGATATCGAGGGCCTTTATCCCGCGGACGATGTTTCCGAACAGGTGGAGCCGTTTAATTTCAGCGGGCCCCTGGTGGTCGAGGGTCCTACGTTCAACGGCTCGGCCTATTTCAAAAAAGGCGGGCTGCATTACGCCAAGATCGCACCCCTGAAAGTAAAACCGGCCGGGAGCGGCGATCTCCTCCAGGTGCTCGAGCTCGATCCCGGCTCGTACGAGATAGTGGGCAGCGTGGCCTACCAGGACTTTACCGTGCACCAGCCGCTGATCTCGCAGCAGATGAACGGTCTTATCAGCCGCACCACCAGCGTGGCCGGCCAGTTCACTCCCGGCTCGCTGGTCATTCGCTGGCTCGAGGACAATTCCCTGGAGGTCTGGGATGCCGCCAACAACGTACCGGTGCGTTTCAACGAGATGGTGGCCGACGGCTGGGGATTCCTGCCGCTGGATAAATTAGAACACCAGGAAATTGTCCGGGACCAGATCGAGCTTGCTAAAAGCCAACGGGTAACCCGCCTCGAACCGAGCGCCGTTTTCGTGCCCGACCCGGCCGATCCGAGCCTCGAGAGGATGATCCTTTACCTGCGCGGGGTGGAACTTGACCTTAGAAACATCTCCCGGCGGCCGGAGCCCGGCGATGAGTGGACCCTGGATATGGGATTTGTAAACCGGCTGACCCAGAGCGTGCGTTTTACCTCCCCGTTCGCCGGGATGCGTCTGGCGCTTCTCTTAACCCCGGCCACGCGCTCTTCCGCTCCCGGAAGGCTGGAAAAGATCAAGGTGGTGCCTAATCCTTACCTGGCCAGCAGTCTGTTCGACTCCAGCCCGCACAAGCGTTCGATCATGTTCACTCACCTGCCGCTCAGGGCCGTCATCCGCATCTACACCGTAAGCGGCAACCTGGTGAACATCCTGCACCACGGCCCGGGCATGGAGGGATCGCTCGGTGGAGCCAACGACCGCAACAGCGGCCTGTTCTCGTTCGACCTGACCACCCGTTTCGGCGACCGGATGGCCAGCGGAATCTATTACTTTCACGTGCAGGATGAGGAAACCGGCGAGAAATACCTGGGCAAGTTCAGCATTATCCAGTGAGCGATGAAATAAAATATGGGCGATAAAATATCAAAATATGTGGCTGTTTTATCTCTGGCGCTCTGCCTGGCTCCGGGCCCCCCGCCTGCCGGGGCGGCATCCGGTACGGGCGCCGCCAACCCGGGCGCGGGCAGAGTGAGCGGCCTGAGCGGTGTGGGCACCCGGGCGGCGGAGTTCCTCACCCTGCCGGTGGGCCCGCGTGCGGTAGCCATGGGGGGAGCCTACTCTGCTATTGCGGACGAGATAACCGCCATCTACTGGAACCCGGCCGGTCTGGGGTTTCTCGAACAGCGCCAGGTGTTCCTGGCGGTGGTCGAACGTCCCCTGGACATCCGCTACACCTATGGAGCCGTGGCCCTGCCGGTCTGGGAAAACCGTCTGGTGCTGGGCGCCTTCCTCTCGGTACTGAACAGCGGAGAACAGGAGGTAACCACCGAGACCCAGCCGGAAGGCACCGGCGAGTTCTACAGCGCCTACAGCATGAGCGCCGGAGGAGCCGTTGCCTATAATTTCTCCGACCGTTTCAGCGCAGGGATCGCGGTCAAGAACGTTCACGAGGACATCCACGGCCTGACCCAGGATGCCGTGGCGTTCGACATGGGCACCAACTATCACGAGGAAGTGCTCGGAGTGCCCGTGCGACTGGCCTTTACGATCACCAACCTGGGGACCAACATGCAGTTCGGTGGCGACAGGCTGCGGGTGAATCTTTCGCCCGAGGACATCTACCCCGGCAGCGACATCGGCCGCCTGGATCGTCTGGCCACCCGTCAAACCGGCACTTTCAAGCTGCCCACCAGTTTTCACATCTCCGGCAGCCTAGGCTTGATCAACACCGAATACTACAACCTGCTAACCGCAGTCGAATTCAGCGAAAACAGCAACCAGCCGGTGAGTTTCGCCGCCGGGGCGGAATTGACCCGCAAGGTGAACCCCAAGAGTCTGGTGGCCTTTCGCGCAGGCTGGTACGCCCAGCAGGATGAGCTGGATCTCTCCGGCAGCGAAAGCTTAAGGGGCCTGAGCCTGGGAGCCGGTTTCACCTACCGGCTTTATCGGCTGACCATCCGAACCGATTACGCCTACCGCAACCTGGGAATCTTGAGCGCAAACCATACCTATGCCCTCTCCCTCCAGTTCTGACTAACTGGAAGTTCGACACACTAACTCTACGAATAACCTTTTCTGAAAATTCATCGCTCCAGGTTTCCCGGCCGGATCTCAGGGCCAAAAAAAATCCCGGGCGCCAAGCCAACGGCCAGCTTCCGGGATATAATGATTAATTTCTCAGGCTGACAAGTAGCCGGAGGTCTTAATCGTATTTTCTTATAGCAAGAGGCAGCGCTTCCAGGGAAGAGCATGAAAACATTTGAAATTACAGGCGGGGAATGCCGTGCCCTTATACTGGGGAGGTAAGGGCAACCGTGAAATCAAATCTTTTATCCGTGCAATCCGCGATCCAACGACAAATGGAAAAAATAATTTTAAGAATAATTCGGGCTAAAAGCTGAAATAAATCCCCGTTCTCAGGTTCTTACTCTCAATCCACGGAAATTTCAAAGCGGTATGCAGGCGGGGATTGCCGAAAGTTGCAAAATCCTGGGAAAAATACAAAAACTCCACCCCGGTGGACAGGGCTTCCTGCAAAGCCGGTACTCCTAGAATCTCCTTGTACTGATCCAGGTCCTCGGCCAGTTGAGCGCAGACGACCAGAGCCTTTGGTCGTTTTACCGAGGGATAAGTAGAAAAACCTATTCTCGGAGTTTTGTTGCCCGCCTTTAAATGACCGATGGTCATTAAAGGATCGCAATAAAGGTCGGGCTTTAAGAAAGATCTGCCTGATTTCCTCGGTCCCGCGAGAGCAGAGCTGTCCGCAGGGCTTTTTACTTCCGCCGC
>CAZSTM010000123.1:0-9421 GCA_964609635.1 uncultured Gemmatimonadales bacterium | reverse complement strand
GTCTTTTTTTTGCAGGTTCGCAAAATCTCAGCCATATCATCTGTTCAAGTTACCATGTATTTCTTACTTGTCAGAGCACTAGTTTATGAATTAAAAAACAGGTCCGCCAAAAATCACTTCGCCAGTCATAATTGTATAAAGAATTGTGTCTTTGTTTAAGGAGGATTTATGTGCAAAAGCCTGGAAAGGGAATCCAGAGCTCGGTATTTTCCAATGGCGAAATTTTTAAATGCTTTTTTCATGGCCGGTTTTCTGGTTATTTCGCTCTGGATGGGTAGTTCTTTTGCACAGCTCAGCGGCTCCACCGGACAGAGCAAGACCGGCAAAAAAGACATTACCGGCTATGTGCGCGATGAAGAAAGTTACGAAGCGCTCCCCTTTGCCAATGTGGTCATTAAGGGAACCAACCTGGGGGCGGCAACCAATACCGACGGTTACTTCGTGATTGTCAACGCACCGGTGGGTAAATGTACTCTTCAGGTCAGCTACATCGGATATGCTACTCAAGAGATAGAATACCAAAATTTGGAAGAAAAAAATGAGCCAACTAATATAGCAATGGAGCGGGTTGTATTTGAATTGGATGGAATTACGGTGGTAGGGGAAGTGCAGACCGTGGATGCCGGCGAAAACGTAAGCCAGGTAGTAATGTCTCCGCGTGAACTGCATGTTTTACCCAACCTCGGAGAAGTGGATATCTTCCGCTCCCTTCAACTACTGCCCGGAATCAGTGGAGTCAGTGACGGGTCTTCGGGACTCTATATACGGGGAGGAACACCGGACCAGAATCTTATCCTTTTCGACGGCATGACCATCTACCATGTGGATCATTTTTTCGGGATGTTCAGCGCTTTCAACGCGGATGCGATCAAAGATATCCGTGTTTACAAGGGCGGATATCCCGCTGAGTTCGGAGGACGGATATCCAGTGTTGTCAATCTCACCGGAAAGACCGGCGATGCCTATGATATGCGATATGGGCTCGGCATCAATCTGCTCAGCGGCAACGGCGTCCTGGAAATTCCTCTTTCCGACAAAGGGTCCTTCCTGTTTTCTGCGCGCCGTTCATACACCGATATAGTAAAAAGCTCCCTGTATAATTCTCTGTTCGATTTCGTATCCGGGGACCAGAATTCCTCTCAACCTAATTTCAATGTCGGCCCGAATATGGGGAATATGAACAGACCTGGAGGTAGAGGTGGAAGAAACCTGGCCATGGTCGACGAAAATCCCGATTTCTATTTCTATGATATTAATTCCAAGATCACTTTAAATCCCACCTCCAGGGATATTTTCGCCTTGAGTATCTACAGGGGGAAAGACAACCTGGATCAATCCCAGGAACTGGGCGGCAGTCAGTTCGGGTTCAGGGGCGAAGGCGGTTCCTCGTTTTTTGCCGACCAAGGCCTGAGCCGTCTGAGAGAGGAGCTGACCACCTGGGGGAATACCGGTGTCAGCGCCAAGTGGTCACGCAAAGTTCACGACCGTTTCTACTCGAATCTCATGGTCTCCTATTCATCTTATTTCAGCAACTACGACCGTAACCAGGGTTTCACTACGGACCCGACCGCAGCCGACGACAGCCTGAATTTCTTTCGCGGTACCAGGAGTGCTTCGGAGGAAGACAACGAAGTCGGGGACTTTACCGTTCGCCTTGACAATGAATGGCACCTGACTAATACCCACGACCTGAAAATCGGACTGGGTGCCTCCAGGTTCAATTCCCAATACTTCGCCACCATGAATGATTCGATCAATCTGTTGGGTCGTGAAGCCCAAGCCACACAGGGCTTTTTATACGTACAGGACTTGTGGAACATTTCACCGGTATGTGAGCTGACTGTCGGCTTGCGGGGAAACTATTATGGCAAGACCGGTTCCAACTATCTGGAACCCCGGGCCGCTATGATCTACTACCTGACGGAAAATGTCAAATTGAAAGGCGCCTGGGGGCAATACCATCAGTTCATCAACCGGATAACTAATGAGAACGTTCTGGAAGGCAGCAGGGATTTCTGGATCCTGGCTGATGAAGAGCTCGAGCCGAATTTTGCCGAGCACTATATCGGGGGCATCAGCTACGAGAATAGTGGCTATCTATTCGATATCGAGGGCTATTACAAGGACCTGGACAATCTGGTCGAGTACACTCGAAGGGTTGTCCGGCCAAACGTGTTGGACATGTCCAGAACCAGGGGCTTCTTCCAGGGAACCGGGGCAGCCAAAGGCCTCGAATTCCTGCTGCAGAAAAAGAATGGCAAACTGACCGGCTGGCTTGGATACAGCCTTGCCAAAGTGAAATATGACTTCCCCGAACTAAACGCCGGCAACCCGTTTCCTGCCTCGCATGACAGAACTCACGAGATTAATCTCGTCGGGAAATATTCCATCGGGAACTGGGACCTTTCGGCGACCTGGGTCTATGCAACAGGCAAACCCTACACTGCCCCCGAGAGTCAGTATTTCATAGAATTGCTCGACGGCAACTCATCGAGCTACATACATGTCAGCGACAAAAACGGTTATCGCCTTTCCGCCTACCATCGGCTAGACCTCGGAATCTCGCGCAGATTCTATACGAATTCGAATAAATTCGTGCTCGGCTTTTCGATTTTCAACCTCTACAACAACAAAAACGTCTGGTACCGCAAGTATGACCTGGACACCCAGCCGGTAACCGTGACCGATGTCAAAATGCTGGGATTCACGCCGACTGTCTACCTGCAGGTTTACTCCAGATAAGGTGAGGAAATTATGAATAAGTATCTTTCGGCAATTCTTCTGTTAATCGCCCTGATAACCACAGCTTGCACGGAAGATACTCCATTTGTGCCGGAATCGGATACGGTGGTAATCCGGGGGTATCTGTACGCCAATGAACCGATCACCGAAATCCAGCTGGCATCGACTGTGGGTTTGGGCAGCGAGGATTCGGTCGGTCCGCCGATCAGTGATGCGGATGTGAAGCTGATCAAGGACGGAAATATCTACCAGCTCGAGCCGACACCAGGCCGTGAGGGATATTACCATTATCCGGGAACCGATCTGACAGTCAATGCCGGCGACAACTTCGGTATCGAGGTGGCTTACTACGGCAAGCTGGCCGGCGCAGAGACAACTGTGCCCCCGGCGCCGGCGGGGGTCGAAATGACCCTGGATGAGCTGGTAGTTCAGGATTTTTTCTCCGGAGGCTTCGGATTCAGAAGACGGTTTATGGTGGAAGATACGGCTATGGTAAGGGTAACCTGGATCAACCAGGACAACTCATCATACTATGTGACCCTGGAAAACGTGGAGGACAATCCAGAACAGATCGAAACAGGTATGCCGTTCTTCCGGCCGGGCAGAATTATCTCCATACCAATCACCGGTGATGAATATATAATCAGCCTTTTTAGTGTCACTCACTACGGTCGGCATAAGGCCAAGGTGTACCGGGTCAACCAGGAATATGTGGACCTTTATTCTTCCAGGCAGCAGGATACCAGGGACTTGAATGAACCCCTTACCAATGTTGTAAACGGGCTGGGGGTATTCACCGCATTTAACAGTGTGAGCGTCTTCTTCGATGTCGTACATGAATCATAAAAGAATTCGCCCGGGCCGGAGATTAAAACACTTGGCAGTTTTCGTAACTTTTTTCTTTACCAAGCGGTTAGACAAGAGTCACGGCCATTTCTTGTGCCCCCTGCGATGAAAAAGTATGAACCGCAATAAGGGCACTGAAATATCGCTAATCCAAGTTAACGGCGGTGCTAACTAATTGAGCAGCTTAATCTGCAGACAGCCAAATGAGAACTTGCTGTGAAATAAATCTTGAATCCACGGTGGCCGACAAGTCGGATGAAGAGCTTGTGCGGCTATTTACCGAGGGAAATGAAAGGGCTTTCAAAGAGTTAATGGAACGGTACAGCAAGAAGATACTAAACTACATCAACCGCATGGTCTATGACCACGACAGGGCCCAGGATCTGCTCCAGGAGACTTTCATCCGGGTTTACCGCAATATAGACCGTTTCGACACCAGGCGAAGATTCTCAACCTGGCTATATACCATCGCTACCAATCTGGCTAAAAACGAGTTGCGCAACCTCAGCCGAAGCCCGCTATTATTTTTCCAGGATTTGTTTTTTCATAACAAATACAAGTTGATGTTCGAAGCGGTGGACCAGGGGGCTAAACCGGATGACCAGCTATACAGAAGTCAGCTCAGAGACCTGGTGGCCAGAGTTATCAGGGAGCTCCCAAACCATCACAGGCTGGTTTTCACTCTTCGTGAAAGTGAGGGCAAAAGCTACCAGGAGATCGCCGAAATCCTGGACTGCGGTATCGGCACGGTGAAAAGCCGTCTCAACCGGGCCAGGAAAAGGTTCGCCCGGATCATCGAACCCTATTTGGCTTAGCGGATAAATCCCCACCGGTATCCTGCCGGATTGTTCAATATCAGTTCTAAGGCGTGTTTTGCTTTTTACTCAGGAATCTTAAACAACCGGATCAGCAGCTGTTTGTCTTTTTCCTCAAATCATAACGAAGAAAAAAGAAGGTTAAAGTAAGCCAAGCTTTCGTTGTTGGCCTAATTCCTTTATATTGATTCGCGTCCCCGGAACTTAAAGCAGAGCGCTTTTGGAAAATAACGGTAATTTGCCGACGTAAATAACCTTTGATCAGGAGCTTACCATTTTGAGAAAAATCAGACTCGTTCCCCGAGGTGTGTTCGTAATTCTTTTTGCTTTTCTCCTTGCCGCAGCAGCTTGCAGCAATAAGGAGGACAGCTTACCCACGACTGAAGGAGCAGCCACTAATATCCAGCTGACCTTTAACGGCCTTGAGCCGCTCGAGGACGGCTTCAGTTACCAGGCCTGGGTGATTTCCTATATTTATGCCTTCCCGTTAGGGGTGTTCAATATCGACGAGGACGGCGACATAGTGAATATGTCGGGGGATACATTATTGAGCGGGGAATTCACCATAAATCTCAAGCTGGAGGATATCTTGGGCGTCCTGATCAGCATCGAGCCTCAGGATGCGATGGTTGCATCACCCTCATACTCGCTTATACTGGGTGGAACAATATCCGAGGGGCAGGCTGCTCTCACAATCCAGGACAATCTGGGAATAGGGATCAGTTTCGACGGCGCCGCAGGGAAATACATCCTCGCCACCCCCACAGACAGTATCGATACCAACGAAAACAGCGGCATCTGGTTCCTGGATATGACGACCGGGGTTTCCTTAAACGGTTTCGTCCTGCCCGAAATTCCTGCAGGATGGGACTATGAGGGATGGGTGATCCTGGACGGTACTTATCTTTCCACCGGCAAGTTCAGCCGATTTACCGCCGCGGATGATTCGGCCTATTACAGCGGGCCGCTGGCAGGCCCACCTTTTCCCGGGGAGGATTTCCTGCAAAACGCGCCGGAAGGCCTGAGCTTCCCTGTCGATCTTGCCGGGGCCTCCGTAATGATTACGGTCGAACCATGGTACGGGTACGATGATAACCAGGAAGAGCCGTTTTTCCTCAAAGTTCTGGTTGCCGACATCCCCCCGGAGGCAACGGATCATGTTAGCTATGCTCTGAGTGCCGTTACCGCCCCCCTGCCCACCGGGACAGCAACTTTAACCAGCCTGGAATAATAACAGCTCAGGCCGAAGCGCAAAGCCCACCAGTGGACACTGCTCTGCCGGTGATGCCTGTATTTCCCGCGAAAGGTTATTCCATGTCGGCGAGCTCGGCCCCGAGCTCCCTGCGCAGGCGGGTGCGCTCCTGGCGAGTGTCGGCCTTCACGGCCTTGGGCTCGGTGAGAGGGCCGTAGAGCTCCGGCCGGCGTGCCGAGGCGTGCGAGGCGCCGAGGTTGAGCTTGAGCTGAGAGGGGTCCAGGTCCGCCACCACCATGTCGTCACCCAGGGCGTTGGTCTCTGCCAATATGATCCCGTGAGGATCGACAATCATGGAATTGCCGGTTCGCACCTCATCGGGACCGTCGATACCAACCCCGTTGCAGAAGACCAGGTAGGTTCCGAAATCATAGGCCCGGCTGGGCACCCATTTGCCGACCCATTCCCTTCCCTTGGGACCCATGATCTCCCGGCGGACGGATTCGGGATCGGTTTTGCGTTTGCGCCACAACTCCGGCGAGATCTTGCCCATACCGGCGCAGGGGACATCGAACGCTCCGGTCTGGTGCGGGCAGAAGACGACCTGTGCTCCGCCAAGCTGGACAATCCGCCAGTTCTCGGGAATATTGCAGTCGTAGCAGATCAGGCAGCTTACCTTCCAACCCTCGACCTCCCAGAACTTGAATTCCCCTCCGGCCTTGACATGCGGGTTGACAAAGGGGTGGAGCTTGCGATATCTCACCACCGAACCGTCCGGGGCCACAGATACATAGGTGTTGTACATCGCGCCATCGGCTGCTTTGTCTATCTCCAGCAGGCCCGCCATCACGGTGATTTTCTCCGCTGCGGCCAGCTCGCCAAGGATTTTCACGGATTCGCCCCCCGGCACCTCATCGGCCAGGGCGGCCAGCTGATCGTAATCGAGGGTCGCCAGGTGCATGTAGCTGCTGATACAGCACTCCGGGAAAGCCACCACCGAAGCCCCCTCGGCTGCAGCCTTGCGTGAAAAATATTCCACGCGGCTCAGGTTGTAAGCCTTGTCTCCCGACCGATGCTCAATCTGAACTCCGGCTACTCGTAAGCTTTTCATGTCTCCACCCTCTCTTGACCCGGCTAGATTCATTTATCACTGATTTTTTAATTTTTACAACGTCTCTTCGGCAATGACGATTTCAGCGCAATCTATCAAAAAGCTCCCAGGTTGTCAATCTCACCGAACAAAGAAAAGCGGCATCTCCACTTAACACCGGGAAATGCCGCTTAATCTCGATTGTCAACCTTTGAGTCGTATTTACCCGACACAACCCATCAAATAGGCCAGGACTGATAAAACCGCCGCAGTCACCAGGGCGATAACCAGGCTTTTGCGGATAGTCTTGCCCTTGGAATAAATCCCGATAGCCGCAGGGATAGTGCTTCCTCCAAGCAGGCCGACCGCGAAAATGATGGCGAATACGCTGCCGTGCACTGCAGCGTCGGTTTTGGAGAATGTCACTCCCACAATGGTCGGGAAAATCGGGCCGAAAGCCAGACCGGTCAATACTACAGCCACTGCGGCCGGGACTTTGCCCCTGGCGGCTATCATCAAAGCGATGGTGAGAATCGAAACAACAGCAAGTATGGCTATAAAAGTCTCGCCAGGCGGTAGTAATCCTTTTTGACCGAGCCAGGCGCTAACCAGTCGAGTAACCATCAGCGCGATCCAGAACCCGGACAGGACGCTGTTGGCTTTAGCCGGGCTGAAACCAGTATCGCTCAGATAAGTGGTGATCCAGCCGCCCATAGAGGCTTCCAGGGCCACATAGCAGAAAAGGGCCAGGCCGGCTACCAGAACCACCGGATTACCCAGCAGGCCGACCGCCTCACCCAGCTCGAATCCGCCGGGTGGCATTTCGGGATAAGTAGTGGCGGCCAGAGCGAATATTATCGGCAGAAAGGTGCATAAAGCGATGATACTTATAGTGGTGGAAAAGCTGAGCTTCCTGATCAGCAAGCCGATAACCAGGGGAGTGATAAAAGCTCCCATACCGAAAAAGGCGTTTCCCAGGTTCAGTGCATCCGACGGTCTCTGGCCGCCGAAAAGCACCTTGGCCAGCAGAGTGTTGCCGACAGTATTGATACACATCCCACCCACACCCAGGAAAACACAGGCCAGCACAGCCTGTTTGTAATTCCTGGCAAAACCGATCATAAAAATACTCGCCCCGGTCATAGCGAAGCCGATAATGGCAATCGGCTTGTGGCCCCAGGCATCCACCAGCGGCCCGATGGCCAGGATCACGATAATGCTGGTAAACATCAGGGTAGAAATCAGTCCCCCCACCCTGGCGTCGTCTATTCCCAGCACTTCCGCCAGTTTCAGCTTGACCGAACCGATGAGGGAGAAAACTATCCCGAGCCCGAAGACAGCGAGAATAGCTACTAGTTGGATCATGCCTTCCTCCTTCAATTAGTGGTATAGGTTTAGAAGTGGTCAGAAAGGAAGAACACGGTTAGGTAATATCGACCGACAAACGAGCGAACCTGTCCGCTCTTTGTCAAGATACCAATTTTTACCGGGAGGCGCAAAATATTTATTTGACTTTTTTCCTTAAACAACATTTAGTTCCTACCGTTTTATATTTGTAAAATCGAGTCGGTTCTGTGGAAACAGAGGGCTCCAGGTTTGCGGTTGGTCCCCGCCGGAAAAAGCTTAAAAAAATCTCACAAAGTATTTGACATTGCCCCTCCAAAGATGATAACTTATCCACCCCACGAAAAAACCGGGCGGTGCCCACGACTTTGCAGCAGGAATAGGTTTGATTGTCAAAGCAAGAGAACCCGCAGGCAACCGGGGAAGAGTCTCGAACCCGCTCATATGAAATATTGATCCGGCGGCAAGCCAACCGGTCAAGTCTCGGCACGGGATAATTGAGCGCGATATTTAAAAGGGGGAAAAGGCAGTTTGGATTTTAGATAACCAGGATGAGAGAAAAAGCGCATCCTAAAATCACCGTAACCACCCAGGAAGAAAGCCACCTGCCGATCCATTCCGCGCCCGGAGAGTCAAGGTTCAGGTTCTCCAGGCACTCCGCGATCAGGACCGGGTTTCTCCTCAAATAGAGCACCAGAAACACCAGGAGGAAAGACACTGCAAGCATGATTTCGGGGAAACAGAACACCAGAATCCAGTAGATACCATAATCCGCCGCGGCGAGAACCACCAGCAGACGGCTCGGTTTCCCGGAGCCCGGTGCGGAGCCCAGGTCCCGCTTTTCGTTCTGTTGCTCGTTATTATTAAAGTCAACCATATTTTTTGTTAAAAAATTTTTACCGTTTGAAAGCCACGCCAACCGCTGAAAGATAAAATTGCTCTAACAGTATATAAAGATATTTTTTCCACTCACAACGGCTTGACCTGAGCGCAAGTGTTAGTTATACTGCAAAAACGTTCTTTTAGCAAAGGCGAATTATTGCCCTTGAGTCTCATTTTTTAAGTTACAGATAATTTTACATCCGGTATCTCAGGAGCTTCCAACTATGACCAAAGCGGATATTGTCGAGCTTATCGCGGATAAAAGCGGCTTTCCAGCCAGTGAGGTTAAAGTGGTGGTAAGTCAATTCCTGGATGAGGTAAAGAATTGCCTTTCGGAAAACAAGCATCTGGAAATTCGCGGGTTCGGAACTTTCAGGGTAAAGAAACAGAAAGCCCGCAAGGCCCGTAATCCCAAAACAGGCGATGAAGTTCTCGTACCGGCCAGGAAGAAAGCGGTGTTCAAGGTGTCCAGGGAACTGTGCGACCTGTAGAATATTCGAACAGGCCTGG
>CAZSTM010000122.1:0-9466 GCA_964609635.1 uncultured Gemmatimonadales bacterium | reverse complement strand
AAATTTTATCGCGAATGGAATTTCAGATGATATCAGCTCTTTATCGCGGCCCTGTTTCGCTGGGGAGTCATAGGTAACTGATATAATCTTGCGCCGGTGGCGTCGAAGACGGCATTGGCTATTACTCCACCCATATTGATTATGGGCGGTTCTCCGCCTCCCTGGGCCGGGGAATCTTTTGCCTCTATCAGTACAGTTTCTATCTTGGGGACCCATGAAAAACGTGGTATTTCGTAGGTATCGAAATTACTGTCCAGGATTTTCCCGCCCTTGAAATGGACCTCTTCGGACAGGGCATAACCCAAACCCATGGTGATGCAGCCTTCCATTTGGATTTTGGCTCCTGCCGGATTGATCGCCAGGCCCATATCCTGTGCGCAGGCAACACGCTTTACTTGCACCCGCCCGCTTGCCTTGTCTACTTCCACTTCGGCCATAGTGGCGACGTAGGTACCGGAATCCACGCCGCAGGCTAATCCCACACCTCTGCCGCTGGGCGCTTTTATCGGGACCCAGCCGAATTTATCGGCCACCGCTTTCAAAACTCCGATCATCCTCTCATCTTTCAAGTTCATCAGACGGAACGCCAGGGGATCGATACCTGCTTTCGCCGCCATAATGTCGATCTGGGATTCCTTGGAGAACACATTGGTGTTAGCCCCCGGCGCTCTCCAGGGTCCTGTGGCGAAAGGATGAGTGCCGGACCCTCCTCCCCAGCCGCCTGAGGTTGTTTTTATCAGGTTGTTGGGGATATCATAAAACTGTCCCGCGCCTCTGGAGCCTGCAAAAAATACTTTATAATCCCACAGGACTATACGGCCTTTTGCATCAATTCCCGACCTGATTTTCACCACGGCCGCCGGACGGAAGGTATCATGAAAAAATTCCTCCTCGCGGGTCCAGGCAACCTGGACCGGCTTACCGGTGATCTTTGACAGCCTGGCCGCCTCAATCGCTTGGATATTACGGCTTTTGCCTCCAAAGCCGCCGCCCACAAAGGGGGTTTTTACGCGAACGTTATCCTCAGTGAGCCCGAGCTCGGAGGCAACCCGCCCCCTGTCTCCAAACGGCGATTGAGTGGAAACCCAGAGCTCTATTTTCCCGTCCTCATAGTTAGCCACCGCAGTATGAGGCTCGATCGGTGCGTGCGCCACGTAGCTGTTGTAGTAGGTTTTTTCAAAAATATCCACAGATAGCTTCTCGCCTTCGGCAACACTCCCTTGCTTATCCACTTCCTCGCTTTCCCGCCCAACACGCAACAGGTGTTCAAAGATGTTTTTATCGTCCACCGTTTCTTCGGGAATGTCGTACTTGGCTTCGATCGCCTTCAGCGCTTTTTCCGCAATCTCGGGGTCCGGGTGCAGGACCGCCACAAGATCTTCCTGGTTGACCACCGACACACCTGCCATGGCCTCTGCAGCGGAAGTATCCAGGGTCTTTATTCGAGCTCGATGTGCAGGCGGCCTGAGAATCCTGGCGTACAGCATGCCCGGGTACCTGATATCCCCGGCAAAACGAGCTTCACCGGTTACTTTTACGCGGCTATCCGTTCTCAGCGCCGGAACTCCAACCGTTTTGAAATCCGCAACGGCCTTTTCTACTGCATCTTGCTGCAGAGTGCGTGTTATTCTTTTACCTTTGGCCAGCCGGCCATAGTTCACCACGGCAGACGGCCTTCCCTTTACCGATACTACTCCGTTTTCAACCGTAAGGCTGGTTACCGGAGCATCGAGATGTTCAGCAGCCAGCTCCAATAAAACAGTTTTTGCTTTTGCGGCGGCGGCCCGCAGGGCGGGGCCGAAAAATCTCGTTGTCATGGAGCCCCAGGTTCCCCTGTCGTACGGGCAGATCGCCGTATCTCCCATGATCATTTTGATTGATTCCAGCGTCACCTCGAGTTCCTCGGCTGCCATCTGGGCCAGCGAGGTGATCACGCCCTGGCCCATTTCAATTTTTCCGGTGAAACAGTCAACAGTACCGTCTTCTTTGATCAGCAGGTAGGCATTGAAATCGGAAGGGTATCCCAATCCCCCTCTTTGCGCCTCGAGGGTGGGTATATCACCCACGCTGAAAAAGACAATAATTCCACCACCCGTGATTTTGAAAAATTCACGCCGGTTCATGTGTGAGAAGGTTTCCGGTATGCCGATAGGCTCGTCGAAAAAATCTTCTTCCATGGTTATTACTCCATATTTTTCGTGGCGGATTGGATAGCGTGGATAATGCGGGTATGCGCGCCGCAGCGACACAGGTTGTCTTCCATACTTTCGATGATTTCCTGCCTGGTGGGACGACGGTTTTTCAGTAACAAGGCGTAGGCATTCATAAGCATGCCGGGCGTACAAAAGCCGCACTGCAGCGCATCATGCTCCATAAAGGCTTCCTGCAGTGGATGTAGCTTTCCATTGCCGCCGAGTCCCTCAATGGTAATAACCTCTTTGCCGTCAACAGCTTCTACCGGCATCTGGCAACTTCTGACAGGTTCCTTTTCCACGATGACAGTGCAGGCTCCGCATTGATTCACTCCACATCCATATTTAGTCCCGGTAAATCCCAGGTCCGTGCGCAGTACCCACAATAGTTTCCGCTCTCCATCGATCTTCAATCGGGTGGGTTTACCATTGAGTTTGAAGCTGATTGTTTTAACCATATTTTTGTGCCTCATACGGTAAGTATAAAATTGCCCGACCCTGAATTTTATAGTTAATCGAGTAACATTCCCTGCTTAACTATATCACTAATCGAAGACTTTGTCAAAATGAACGAGCACTCTGTCGGGAAAGATATTGACAAACTTAAGGTAGAATTACCGGGATAATTCCTGCTGATATCTTCGCCGGAAAAGACCCAATGACATTTTGATCTTTACTGCGGAAATATTGGGATATCGGCTCCTTGAGGGATGCGGTTTGGTTCGCGCTATAATTTTACCGGCAGCCATCTGAAAATAATTAAGTAGTAAAGACAAGCGAACAAATACACCCACAAGCCGAGATCAGTCTGTTCTGGCGAAATACTTTTTGTAAAACCTGACAAAATCGGTTTCGCTGCGCGGGGTCTCTTTCCTGCCGGTCGAGTCCATCTCCATGTCCATGTGCTGCCAGCCGCGATATTCATAGTAGGCCCAGCCGATTTTCTCTTCCTCGAGTACATCGATCCAGTCCCGGGTCCAGCGCATCGCTCCCCGGGCCCAGCGTGCTACTCCGTATTCGCCGCACCACATCCTCACTGAGTATTTGTCCCGCCATTCGGCGGCTATCCTTACTTCCTGGCGCAGCCTTTCCTTGCCCCATTGCTCACCCTGGAGGAAACCCGGATAGACGCGCTCGCGCCACTGCTCTTCGGTGGTGCGCATATGCCCCCGATTGCGCTGGTGGGTATAATCCATGGGTCCGTAGAAATGGAAGCTGTAAACCGTGTTCTTGTCGCCGGTGGGCTCCAGGTACTGGAACCCGTTGGCCCAGCCCCACTCCGGCGGCACCACCATGATCGTATGCACCGTGTCTATCTCGCGGATGGCCGCCGTCAGTTCCCTGGCATAGCTGTTCCAGCGCTTGCGGGCCTGCTCGCCCCAGGGCTCGTTGATCAGGTCGTAAACTATGGGTCCTTTATCCTGGTAGCGGGTGGCCACCTCGCGCCAGAAGTCCTTGAAAGCCTCCAGCCACTGCTGGTTACTGAAAAACTTGTCGTTGTCCCTAAAGGAGGCACTGGGGCTGAACACGGTCAGCAGGTTGTATTTGAGACAGTTGTCGAGGCAATTGAAGATGCGCGCTTTTCTCTCTTCGCTCACCGCATAGGGCGGCTCCTCGGCGGTTATGCTGTTGACCAGGATGCGCACAGCGTAGCCGTTCCACTCTTTGGCGTAATGGGCAATGTCCTCCTCGGTGGCCCGGCTGCTGATGTTCGCCCCCCGCACCACCCGGTCAGGCCAGGTGAGGCCCATTTCAGGGCAGGTTTCGAACGGGAAGCTCTTGGCGATAAAAGGTTTTTCCTCGTCGGTGCTCAGGGTCATGGTTCCGTAGAGTGCCAGGCGATAGCGTCCGGGCTGAGAGTACTTCAGAACCAGTTTAAGGCGCTCGCTCGCGTTCAGGTCTATGGGTTTCAGCTTTTCCAGTACTTCGCCCTCCATGCTTACCAGGCAGAAGTCACCCCTGATGCGGTTGATACCCTCACGCAGCTTGGCCTTGAACATCACCGAAACGTCAACCTCGAACGCAGCGTCCACACTGTAACGCGGGTAGCCCTGAGGGGCGTCTTCTCCGGTACCGGGTGCGAAGCGCCAGCGCACTTCCGGGGCCCTGTGCGGCAGAAGCGCCGGTTTCCGGTTGATTCCCTCGCGCACCTTATCGAGATGGTGCATAATACCGCGCTGGTTAAAAGCGATCCAGCCGTCATGGCCACGGGCGCGGCCCGCGTTGGCGTTGGCGGCCAGCTGGTCGTAGCTGTCCATTCTGTACACGCCCAGGCCGCTGTAATAGGGAGTCATGCCTTTGGCCAGCGGCAGGTGCGACTTCATAGTGGCAGCGAACCTGTCGGTATCCACGGTATAGTTCATCGGGCAGACAAAGTCCAGGATGCCTTCATTCATCCATTTCCACCATTCCTGACCGTCGCTGTAAGTGCACCAGCTAACGCTGCTGCGGGCGGCCAGGGACACGCAAACGTAGGGGTCAAGAGTGTGCACCGCCCGGGCTATCTCGCGGGCCGAGGTATGGATCAGGTTTCTGCGCCATTCCAGATAGACCTCACGCAGTTCGCCCTCTTTCCAGACCGGGTCGGGCCAGTTTTCTATCGTCAGGCCCATGGCCTCGCTGAAACGCTCCTTGCAGCCGTCACAGTAGCAGAAGTGGTCGTTGCTGTAGCGCATATAGTCGAAATGGACACCGTCCACATCGTAGTTGCGCACCAGTTCAAGCATGGCTTCCTTTTCCAGCTCACGGTTGGCCGGGTGCGAAGGGCAAAGCCAATCCTCGGGCTGGTCGTAGCCCAGGTCCTTCATCACCGGGCCGTTTCGCCGGCCGTCCCAGCTGTACTGGATCCTGCCCTGTTTGATCATCTCCTCGGTCAGCGAATCCGAGGCGCCGCCCATGTACCAGTTGATCCGCCAGGCGTGCACCTCTATTCCGTACTTGTGGGCGGCTTCTATCAACAGGGCCAGCCGGTCGGTGTCGCCGCGCATGGGAAGCACGCTACTGGGGTAGCTGGCCCGGCCGCCGGAGGAAATGTTGGGGTAAATCATGTTGATCCCGGCATCGGCCAGGGCCTTCATGGTGGAGTCGATGTTGCCTCCGCGACGGTCGCCTCCGCCCCAGACGCCGCGGCCTTCGGCAACGTAGTTGTAGGCGGGATTTTGCTTTGTAAATCCTGTTTTTTCAGAGGAACAATTTGACAACGGAAGAAAGAAAAACAGGCAAAGCACTAACACAGAAGAGGATTTTTTCATTTCTTACCCCTGGATGAAATGAAAGAATGGGGGAGATATACTATCTTTTTCCGCCGGCTCAGGCAGGTTGAAAAAAGCCGTTTCATGTTGTAATCAATCAGCTAAAATCCAGGACAGGCGCCGTTTCCCATTTACCCCTGGTGAAATCGGGGAAATCCACCGGCTTACTGTGCCCGGCCACGGACATCTCGGTCAGCGGGGAGATGGCGCTGCTGGTAACGGAGTCGTATACGTCCCAGTCGGGGAGCCTGTCCTCGCGAAGGGCTGTAACCAGACGGTGCCAGCGAAGCGGAGTCCGTTTGACACTGCCTCCATGGCCGCGAACAGCCCGGGTGCGCTCGGGAGGATTGTAGTTTTTAACGATAGGGTGTTCATACTCTTTGAGGTATTTATCGGCCTTCTCCCAGCTATGCTCCTCCGGCGAAACTCCATCCAGGTAGATCAGCGAACCACGGCCCACATCTCCTATGCCTGCCCCGGAGAAAAACACTCCCTTGCTTCCCTGGAGGCGAAAGAAACCGCGCGGATGAGGTGTGTTGGTATCGAAATTCAGGGTAACCATTTTGCCTTTGACAGTGCGGATAAGCGTGCAGTTGTAATCTCCCTGGGCCATTTCCTGTGTTGCCAGAGGATGGTCATCCCCGTAGTACTGGGCGGCATATTCATTGAGCATTTGGGCTTTGGAGCTCATGGAAACCAGATACTCGAAACGGTCGCCGTGGTTGATATCCAGGCAGGGCATGATTTTGTTCATCGGGTGGTCGGGATAGAGATTTCCGTTGCGGTTAATCGAGTGCTGAAGGCGCCAGGGCTCGCGCTCAGGATCGAACTTAACCAAGCGTAAATCATGAACATAACCGCTTTCGGCATGGATAATATCACCGAACAATCCCTGGCGTACCATGTTCATCGCTGCCAGCGAAAACCCTTCCAAACCGATAGTGGCCCACTTGCCGGTGCTTTCATAAGTGTCAACCAGTTCCCAGGCTTCATCGACGGTGAGAACAATGGGCACCTCGCTCACCGCATGTTTACCGTTTTTCTGAGCGGCGACACAGACCGGATGGTGCCATTTCCAGGAGGTGCAGCAAATGACGCAATCGAGTTCTTCTTCCTCGCAGAGCCTTAAAAAGTCAGTTTTTGTTTTGCCGTAGAGCCGGGGAGTCGGCCGTCCGGATTCCTCAACCCAGCGCTTGGCCCTTTGCAGGTAATGGTCCTTGATATCACAGAGGGCAGGGACCTCCACGCCCTCGATACCCAGGGCACAATCCAGGTGCCAGGAACCCCTGTCACCCACGCCGACAAATCCCAGGCGAATCGGCTTTTCCGCAGCCCGGGCTCTGTCCGGCTTAGCCGCCTGGGCCATTGCCATACCGGCCATGGAAGCTGCAGAAAGCTTGAGAAAATCTCTACGTTTGAGGTCGTGGTCCATTTTTTCCTCCTTAGATGCTCCAGAGGTAGGTGAATTTAAGCAGCAGCATCCTGTCGTTGATCCTGTGGGGGGCGTCCGCCAGGGTGTTGCGATTTTCGTTGAACACCAGGTAGATATGGCTGCGGGGGCTGTAGATGTAATCTATCAACAGGTTTGATGACACACGGTCTTCCACGCTGTTCCACTGCAGGTAATACTTTACAAAAAATTCGGTAGTGAAGGAGTAGGTCCAGCGGGTGGAGAGTACATGGGCGTCGAGGGAAGCGTTTCTCTGGTTCAGATCATCGTAGCGGTACTCAAGTTCCAGGTGGAAATTGTCCGTGAGCTTGGTGCTGTTTTCGATCTGCAGCGTCCTGCTCTTGCCGCCGTAGTTGTCGCCCCATCTGTAGTGGATGCTGCCGGAGAACCTTCTTCCCCGGTAAGTCCTGAACCTGAGGTGTTGGTGGTGGCCCCTGTATTTGCCGGGATCGATGATTATCTTTTCGAGGATATCATCCTCGCCCGGCAGGTAGTCGTATCTTCGGTGCAGGCCGTAAGAGAAAAAGTCCTCGCTTGAAAGTGTGAGCCAGAAATCGGCGCGTTGCTCCCGATAGACCAGAGTGTTGTGTTGGTCGGTCGTGTAGTCCATATCAGTGACCAGAGAGAAGCTTTTCAGGCTGCCGTTGTTGATCCATTTGGTAAGGCTCACCGTGCAGTCCGACTTGCGGATATTCTCGCGGGTGATGAAGCTCATCTCCGGGTTGAAAAGAGAATCCAGCCGGGTGTAACGCAGGGCCATGTCAATCCACTCTTTATTGAGAATGACTCCCAGGTCGCCGGCCCAGTTGTCGCTGTCGTAGTCCGGAGAAAAATCCCTGGCCAACGAGCCGTCGAGGCTCAGTTGCCCGGAGAGAGAGAAAAAAGCATCTCCGCCCACCACCCTTGAATATGCACTGGAGGATGACTGCTTGTTGAGTACCATCAATCCTATGTTCGAGTTGGTGAGCAGGTCCCTCTTGACCCTGAACACGGTAAAATTGGCGTCAGGTTCCTCGGTGCCGTCTTCCAGTACGGTTCTCTTACTCTGCATGTTCATCAGTCCCAGGGAGTAACCGTTGGTGCGGCCTGCCAGTTTTATTCCTCCCTCCAGGGGGACACGCTGCTCGTCGACTATACCTATGGAGCGGGAGTTGAACAGAAGAAATTCCCGATTGTAATTCGAGATACCCACAAGGGTGCCGCCTGCCGAGGGGGTGGAGCCGAAGGTGAAAAGGCCCGCGTTTTCAAGGAAGAACTCGCGCTTCTCCTTCAGGTTAATGTTGAAACGCGTGGTGTTGACAACCTCCTCGTCCGCCTCGGCCTGGGCGAAATCGGTCTGGTAGCTCAGGTCCATGGTCAGCTGGGGGGTGACGTGGTAGCGGACATCAACGCCCGCATCAGCGAGGGTTTTGTCGTAGTCGGTTTCATACACCTGTTCACGGCCGGTCTTGAAGTAAGGCTGGAGTTCCAGGTTGAGGTCTCTCGGCGGGGTCTTGATATTTCTAAGCGTGCCGAAGAGCGAGCCCTTGAACTTGCCGTTGTGCCCGAGTCCCCGGGGGATGGGAGCCAGGTAAGTGACTTCTTTGCTATGCTTGATTTCACGGGTGATGTTCAAGCCCCAATCGACATGCTCCCCCTTCTTGTATTTGATTGATTTAAAGGGAATGGCCATCTCCACGGACCAGCCCTCGTCGTTTATCCTGGTTTTACAGCGCCAGATGCAGTCCCAGCTCTTGTTGATGTGGTTCCCCTCGTCGCTGATGATGGCATCCACTTTGGCGCCGAAGGGATTGGTGCCGAATGCGTAGCTGTTCCGCTTGTCCTGGAAGGTGTCGATCAGCAGTTCCAGGGCGTCATCGGAGAGAAAACTGCCGTCGCGGCGCTTCACCGTGGCGAAAATCTTCGAGGGATCTTCCTCGAAGCACTGGATACCGAAATAGAGGTTTTTCTCGTCCTGCAGCACGCGTACTTCGGTTTTCTGGGAGGAGGGCCGGCGGTCGAGCGGCTCCTGCTGGAAGAAATATTCATTGTAGGGTATGGCCTCTTCCCAGGCCGGGTCGTCCAGCTTGCCGTCTATCTCCGGCGGTCGGCTGGTTTCCTTGACATAAATCTCGATATCCGACCCGGATAAGACCGGCTCCTCTTCCACCCGGACCTGCCTGGAACCGTTCCCGGGGTATGCAAGTATTTGCTGGCTTGCAGCCGGAATGAAACATGTTGTCCATAATATTGCAGAAACATTTATTCTGACTGACACAGCCAATCTCATATACCTGGATTCCTTTACCGTAACTGATTATTACTTTATCAAACGCCCGAGTGCACTGAATGATGACAAAAAAATAACTTACACAACTCGACCGCCTTAGACAAGAAACATCTCGCAACCCAGGACGGTCTTGCCCAGGTTGGGAAGTCAAGGTTAAGTTGCGGGTGACATATTACCTGAGGGGGCCTCCGGCGGCGAACTGCCTCTTATGTTTTACCCCCTTAGAGTAGGCGACCTGTCGGTTCGAATATAAGTTCACTTGTTATGAAAGAGATTAAAGCAGTTAACCATGCCTCGGCGCCTG
>CAZSTM010000121.1:0-9480 GCA_964609635.1 uncultured Gemmatimonadales bacterium | reverse complement strand
ACAGGGATACCGGTAAAGATAACCCTGATATTGCTGCTGGTCGCCACTTCCGACGCCTTTGCACAGAGGGTCTGGGTTTGCGGGGAAGCCGAAAAGGTCAATCCAGTTACCGGATCGCTGGCCTCCAGCGGCACCTATAAAAACAGCCTGAACTCCTATGAGATCGCCCAGAGGATTAGAAATTTCCTCTGGGACGATTCCAGCAGGACTCTTGTGCTGGCAGGTGCCGGCGGCGAGCAGCTTGGGTTCCAGGTGATTATCGAGCGGGAGGGCCTGGAGCTGACCGGGGTCAGTTTAAGGGCCACAGAGCTCACCGGCCCGGGTGGAGAGACTATCAGAAGAGATAAGTTCGAGTTTTTCCTCGAATACTACATCCTCAAGGATGGGTACCGTTACCCCGACCCCCTTATCCCCCTGAAGCTGCTGCCGGGATACGACAATTTCAGCATTCCCGACAACGAGAAACTCGGGTTTGCCAACAACAACCAGGCGGTCTGGGTGGACCTGTTGGTGCCACGGTTTTCCACTCCAGGTCTGTACACCGGAAAGCTGATGGTCTTGAGCGACCAGGCCGGCGCGTTCGAGATAAATGTCCGCCTTAGGGTTTATGGTTTCACCCTGCTCGATGAATGCAACTATGACTACGAGCTCAACCATTACGGTAGCCTTCAAAAAAACTGGCCGAACACTTCCTCTCTCAGCGAGGAGACTTTCCTGGAGTTCGAGCGTAATGCCTACCGCCTCTGTCATAAAAACCGGGTACGGCTCAACGTAGTGCCATATTCGCAAGGCGGCAACCCGAGTACCTTCCTGACCGGCTCGATGCGGCCCGTACTGGCCGACAGTGCGGACAACATCCACGTGGCCGACTGGTCCGCCTGGGATGAGCGTTTCGGCGGATACCTGAACGGCACCGCGTTCTCCGGCCTGCCGCGCGCAGCTACCCCGGTGGCCCACTGGATGCTCCCTTTCTGCCACCGTTTCGCCGGCGAGTTCAACAAGCACTGGCACGGTAATGTCAATGACTACCCCTATTGGGGCGGCATGCCGATCTACGAGATCGAGAACATCCGGATCATGGCCGAATTCGAAGAGCATCTGAACCAACGCGGCTGGACTGTGCCTTTATACCATGTTTTCTACAATGAGAAAGGGCGGGGCAAGTACAACAACCAGTTGCCCTGGTACCTGGACGAGCCGGTCACTCAGGAGGATTTCGAGGCCTTGCGCTACTACAGCCGGATATTCCACGACGGGTTCAGCAACATCCTGCGTCGCCCGGAGGACTTAGGGGATCACGACATGGAGCTGGAGGGATTCCCGCATCCGGGGGCGGCTCGTTTTGTTTTCCGCGCCGACATCGGCAATCAGACACGGCTGGGTGGCTATCTCGACGGTTTTATCGACCTGTGGAATATCGGCGGCGGCGCCGATGAAGACCGTTACTATTTCAATGAGGTCGCCGCCCGCCGCGACAAAGGCGAGCACTTGATGTTCTACGGCCCCTGGACCTACGGCCTGGACGAGTTCAACCTCAACCTTCTGTGGAGCGGGTGGAATGACTGGCGCCGGGGCTCCACCGGTCACGAACTCTGGAATACCACCGGCTGGACCGACGGCATGGTCACGGACTGGAACGATGTGGTGAACGAGTATTACAAGGGCCGCACTACCTATCTTTACCCCGGCTACCGGCTCGGGCTGAACACGCCGCTTCCCACCACCCGGATGAAAGTTATCCGGCGGGGAGTTCAGGACTGGGAGTATCTATATCGGCTCGAGCGGCTCACCGGGTCGTCTCAGGCTGCGGATGAACGGGTAATCAGCCTGATGGGCGAGGGCGACCGCTCCTATATTCAAGACATGGAGGAATACCGGTTGGATGAGGCGGCTTTCGCCCTGGAGCGGGCCCGGGTGGCCGAACTCATCCTGGCCGGGGGAGGCCGGCCGGCAGCCCGGCTTCCCGGCGACTACAACGGGGATGGGAACTTGACGATCAGAGATGTCATCCTGCTGATCCGCATGATGATGAACGATCCCCGTGACCCGGAGCTGGATTTCAACGGCGACGGCAAGACCTCGATCGCCGATGCCGTGGCCTTGATTATCTCAATTATGCAATAGGGTCGCTAGGGAGCTGTGAAAAAGTATGTCTGGCGCGCGAGGTGCCGGAGACCACCCGGGAGCCTGTTGATTTCAAATCCTGTTCGCTGAGCGGACACCCTGCTGGAAGGAAAAATTCCGATTCTTGGAAAACCTGATCACCAATTTTTAAGAAAGGAGGATTTCCGATGAAATTTTCTAAAAACTTTCTGACAGCCTTGCTTATCTCGGTCTCTTTGGCGGCCGGCTCGCTGCAAGCCTCGGAGATAGGAGTGTTTCTCGGCGGCTATTCCAGAGAAAGCGACATCGACCGAATCCAGAACCTGTCATATGATCGAAGTTTCGCCGGCTATTTCGGACTGGACTGGGCCCACCGGTTCATAATACCTCTTTTCGAGCTGGAGCACACCCTCGGCGTGGCCCTTGGCGCCGATAAGTCGGCCCGGCCCAACACTTTTGTCTACTCGACCAATTTCCATGTAATCCTGCCGGTGGCCCTGCTGCGGGTCAAACCTTTTGTGGGGGCCGGACTCGGCTACGTGTATAATTTCGGTGAAAAGGCCGAGTTGAAAGATGTAGCCGGCTTTCTGGGCAAGACCGGTAATTTTCAGCTAAACCTGGGAGGAGGAGCCAAGGTCAAGCTCAGTGATAACTGGTGGCTGAGGCTGTCCTTGCGCGATTACATTCTGGTCGGCTGCAAACAGGCGATAAAAGAGATCGCCGAGACCGGTGAGGTGTTTAGCTCAGTCGAGAATGCCACTCACAACATTTCGGTAACCGCCTCTGTGGCTTTCAGCTACTGAGAGGCCATCCGGCGCCAGACAAATAGGTTGACAGGAAGGTAGTGGTTTTATAATTTGAGACCGCGATGGAGAGTATTTTAAAAATCTATTGAGAGCATGTGCCGAGGTAGCTCAGTCGGTAGAGCAGGGGACTGAAAATCCCCGTGTCGGCGGTTCAATTCCGTCCCTCGGCACCACTTAAAAGGCTGTATCTCCTTACTGGGAGATGCAGCCTTTTTGTTTTTACGGATAAGGTGCAAGGAAACGCAAGAAAAAGCACCGATTTTTGAATATTCTCTCGGTTGGTGGTTCCGATGGCCGGAGCAGTTCAAAACCAGCCCGATTTTTCCATTTCGATAATATCTTTCTCCACTTCCTGCATTATCAGGTTAAGACATCTCTCATTAATGTTTACGTTAGCCAGACGATTGAGTCTTTTTCTGCTTTTTTCAAACACTTGATAATCAAAATTCGGTGCATCGCAAAACCCAATGGTTTTACCCTGGCATATAAAGTCGGATATATAGAGAGTTGAGGTAATTATTGCATCTTCATCATCGACCATATCAGGGGTATGGTGATTATCTATAGCCGTTGACAATTCAGACGGAAATTTCCAATCATCGGCAATTACTCTTACAATATCCGAATGATCAAAACCTAAAACGGATTGTTCTATTTCCGGAAAATTCTTTTTATCACTATCAGTTCCGATTAAAATGTTGTAGAACTCTCCCAGTAGAAATTGATCTTCAACAATAATGCCCATGTCATGAAGCAAGCCTGCTACGTATATATTCCCCGCTCTTTCACCTAATTCTCTTGTGAAGATCAACTTACCGCAAAGAGCAACAGCTACACTATGTTTCCATAATAGAGCTCTTGAATAACCTGCAAAAGTATCGACTTGATTAAACAGTTGGCAAACTTTTTGACTCAAGGCAAGCTCCTTAAGAGTCTCAAAACCTATACAAACCACTGCATCCTGGATATCCCCAATCGTTCTTGGAAAACCGTAATATGCTGAATTGGCACGCTTTAAGAGTTTTGCCGTTAAAGGGGGATCTAACTCAATAACTTTCTTCAAGTCCTTTGCGCTGGATTTTGGGTCATTTATCAGCCTGACCAGTTCAGAGACCGTGCTTTTGATCGATGAAATATCAGAGCTATTAACTAAACCCAGGAGATTTTTTAATTTTTCGCTTTTGTTATTTTCTAAATTTATATCGACTTGCATGTTAACCGTATCTCCTAACGACATTTAGCCTAGCATGCGCTCTAAACCCGGTCTGGATATGAGTAAACCGATATTCACCATACCCACTATTCTTATTGTATCACACATGAAAACGAAAATCAATACTTTACGTGTTTTTCTTCAATTCAAGAAAAATATTTGATAAGATGATTGGAATAGGGTGATTCGAATTCCGGGAGGATTTGTGCAGGTTACAGAGGCAGAATATCAAGCGTACCCAATACCACTTGAAACCACTCTGTAGATTTCAAACGCCGCCGGTACGGAAAACTATGAGGTAATCCTGATATATTTCGGACTAAAGCCGGGTGTGGAAGAAAGAGAAGGTAGGAGTGATTTTTTTAGGGAAACATTCCTGAGATTTGAAAAGTCGATCTTTAATGTTTTTTCAGAAAATATTTCTTTGAATAAAGCGAAAACAAGCTGAATCAAGTTCTTAATGAAAGCGATCCGGCACTGAGTCGCGTTGTCAATTGACTGATATTGTCAGATCAAGTTTTGATTATCACAAATAAATTATTACTTTTGATCAAGCAATGGACGAACAGTTAGATTCCGGAAATGGGCGACAGTACCGGCCGCTATCCATAACGCCACAGCGTCCTTTGACTTGCCATGCTTCAGGTCGTTGACGATTAGGCTGGGCTGTTCGCTGCCGTTGACATACAATCGCGCTTTTTCGCCTGACCTGCCCCCAATCCAATAAACGTACCTCTAATTATGCGAGAATTCAAGCATCCGGAGTGCTCCCCTTTTATGTACCGGTTTTAATGTCAGGACTCCGTAATTTTCTGCATTATAGCGTTTCTCAGCCGCTCGATTATTCTATCTGCACCACCACCCTGCTGCGCTCGCCGCTGGCCACCTCGGTCACCTCGACCAGCCACTCGCCGGCTGGATCGTTCAAGGCGGTGCGAAAGGCAGCCTTGCCCGTCGATCCCTCGATGTCTCGGTTACCTCCGTAGATCCTGCGCACCTGGCCGTCCGGACCGGTAACAGTTACACGGGCCACCGAGCGCAGGTTATCCGTGCCGATGGTGCGGAAATTCAGATTCACTTCTTCTCCCAGTGCAGCCGAGGCTTGAGCCTGAAGCTCCAGGCCGGTGATCTTGCTGGAGACGAACGCGAACAGGCGCGGCTCGCCGGGCTCGATAACGGTACGGAACCTGTCGCCGAAACCCAGGTAACGCTTGCGGCGAACATCGTAGATGGCATACTCTCCGTCCAGTCGCACTTCGATCTGCTCGCCGGCCGGGCGCTCCATGTCCGGTACCAGGCCCAGCAAGCGGGTTGTGCCGTTGTTGAACAGGTATCGCTCGCAACCGCTCACCGGGGAGCCGCCGGCCCCGATCAGCCGCACCTTCGGACCCACACCGGCCCGGGCGAGAACTTTGCGCAGGTTTTCCAGGGCGGGGGCGTTTTTACCTTCCCGTTTGTCGCGGCTGTAAGTATGGTGAAAATAATTCAGCAGCCAGGCCTGGCCTTTGCCGTACTTGTTCATTACCAGCACAGGCTTGCCGCCTTCGCTCATCAGTGCCTCGGCTCCTGCCAGCTTGAGCTTGGGCTCTCCCTCGGCTGCTACGATCTTTGCGGCGGTGGCCGGGGGGGCTTTGATCCCGAAAACTTTCTGCAGCTTCTCGCTGGTTCGGAAAGCGCAGTGGTCGTCCATCACACCGGGCAGACCATCGGCGATAACCGTGCCGCCGGCTTCCACGAACCGGGCGATCTCCTCGATTTCCCGGTCGCTCAGGGCCACGCTCATCGGCATGATAAACGTGTCGTAGCCCTTGCCGATCAGCCGGCCGTCCTCGACATGACTGTAGGCGATAAAGTCGAACTGCAGACCGCAGTCGCGAAGGATCTCGAGCCAGCCGGAGGTGTTCTCCTGGAAGCGGTCGAACGAGGGGCTGGTATCGTAGGTCACCCGCGGCTTGACCTGGCCGTCGACTATCCACGTCCCGTGAATGCTGGGGTAGGAGTAGTGCACCGCGATGCCGTGGTTGTCGGGCATGGCCAGCCCGACCAGCTTGCCGATCCCCTGGCCGCGCAGCTCCTCGAAGCCCTCGACCATGTCCAGCGCACTCTGGTTCAGCGTCAGGTCCGGATCCACCGTGCAGTACTGCCAGAAGATGTACAGCCCGCCGTTGGCGCCCTTGAAAAGATTGCGGTAGAAATTGCGGAAAACGTCCTTGCCTATGACCCCGTAGCCGGCACCGCCGGAGATTTTGACCTGGGGGTTCATGCTGCGGTGCACCTCGTACTGATAGGCGTTCAGGTGCAGGGTGTACTGGTTGAGCAGGCTGTAGTCGCAGCCGTTGTGCGAGGCTGACTCCTGGGTGCCGGAGTTGAGCACGATCGCGTTGGGGTCGAGTTTACGTAATTCCTCGAGGATAATCTTGTAACTGTTGGCGTAGGTCCGCTCCATGAACGAGCGGTGGTCGGCCCAGGAGGAGTAGTTACCACGCTGTTGGGCTTCCTTGCTGTCGTCCGGAACCACATCGTCCCAGCTTTTGAATTCGCTGCCCCACTGGGCATTGAGCGCCTCCAGCGATGGGTACTTCTCTTGCAGCCAGCGGCGCATCTGGCGCATACAGTGCTCGGAAAAGCAGATATCCACCGCGTCGCCGTAACAGGTCAGCGACGGCTCCTCATAGACATAATAGCTCAGCGGCGAGAAGGGGACCCAGGGGGTGCAGAGACTGTTCAATTGTTCGCGGATCAGCTCTCTATAGGCCGGGTCGTTGAGACAGTACTTGCGCACCAGTACGCTCTTGTCGCCGGTTTCGAGGTACTTGCGCTTCATCTCGTCATAATAACTACGATCCGGGCCTCCGTCGGGCGACTCCTGGCCGCTGACCCGTGTCTGAGCTTGCACCATATAGTTGGCGTGTTTGCAGTGGTCGACCGGGTAAGAGGACAGAGTGGTGACATTCATCCGCTGCATCTGGCGGTCGATGGTGGGCCAGATGCCCGGCATCGGGTTGGGGCCGAACAGGTACATTACGATGTCAAAATCGTCCCAGACCCGTTTCTGCAGGACGAACACCTCGGCCTCCCGGCGGTCCTGAATCACGCCGCCTTGTTCCACCCGGCATTTCACGTACGCCAGGTGGCTGGCTGAGCCGGCGGTGCTGAACTCGAACGTCCGTTCGGTATCGCCGGTGAGTGTGAGCTGTTCCGCTTTTTCGTCAAGCAGACGGTCGTAGTTGTCGTAAAGACCGGCCACCAGCCGGCAAGCCTGCTTGCCCGGTGAGGCCAGGCTGACCGTGGCCGAAACGCTCTCGCCGAGTTTCACCTGCGTGCTGCCGGTAGTCAGGCTCTTGATACTGACAGCGGGTTGCTGCTCCACTATGGTATTGGCCCAGTCCAGCGACCCGTCGGGACCCACCAGCCTGAGGTCGAGAAAATTCCGTCCGCCGGGCAGCTTGCCGGGCAGCTCCACCACGGCCGACTTACGGCCCGCCTTTACCGGCAGGTCGTACTCTTTGAGCAGCGTCCCGTAGCTGTCGATCAGCCGGCCGGTCAGCTTCGAGGCGGGCACCTCGCCGCTCAGGGATACCGTGACCTTGCTTCCTTTTCGAGTCAGCTCTGCGATCCCGGCCGCAGGCTCGCGCCCCGCCGCCCACACGGTGGCCCGGGCCACCAGCGACCACATGTAATCCCAGTAGTCGTAGTGCAGCCCGGTGTCCCACACCGCGGGTATCTCGGGAATCATCCCGCGCTGGCTGTAGCCGAACGCCACCACCCGGCCTTTGCCCAGGCGGCGCACGGCCAGCACGGGCGTGCCCAACTCGGTCTCGATCAGCACCTCGCCGGCCGGCCGCGAGCTCAGCACCGCAAGCTGTCCCTGGGGGAAAGCATCCAGCTCGAGTCCCCGGGTGATAAAATGATTCCCGCTGACCCGCCAGGGGCTTTTGTCTCCCTCGGACATATCCGGTTTCACCTGGTCCTCGGGCCAGACAGGCACGTACTTGCCGACCTCGGCCAGTGGAGAGATATCCCACAGCCCGGCCCCGTCCTCGGCCCTGGTGAGCGGGAAGAACAGCACCAGGCCCTTGCCTTCCTCCTCCACCTGGCGGCGCAGCTCGTTGCGGATCTCCTGCGGGTAGCTTTCCCATGGCTGGAGGGCCGGCCACAGGATCACATCGAAGTCCGGTCCGTAATACAGGTCGTCGGCGATATAGGTATGAATCAGCGACATGCCGCCGCGGCGCTCACTGTAGAACTCGCCGAAACCGTAGAAGTTCATCCCGTTGCGGATACCCATGGTGGTGGCCGTGTAGCCGATCTCCAGGCGCTGGGCCAATTCGATTATCGCCCGGCCGTCGATCACCCCGCTGAGGGCGTAGACATTCAAAGGTCCTCCATCCAGCGGCCGGGCCCAATTGAAATGCGGGGTTTCGATATCCATCTTGTAGTGGAAATCGTAGCGGCCGCGGTCCTGGAGAAACTCGTTATATCGGTACAGCGCGATATAGTCCAGGTACATCTTGCCCGCCGCCGGAGAGACCAACCGCACCGAGCTCATTTGGCCGAGCAGCAGTGACTGGGGTTTGCGCAGGTCAAGCTGCAGGTGGTTGGCCCCGGACCGCAGCCCGAAGCTCCTGCGGTAGAGGTTGCCGTCCGTATCCTCCAGCACTACTGCAAGTTCCGCCGGCTGCTCGCTCCAGGCGAACACCAGCAGCGCACTGCGCCTGCGCCAGTCGGTGGGAACCTCGGTCAGTTCAATCTGCCCGCCGCCTTCCGGGAAAACCACTTCAAGCGAATTATCGCGCCAGGTGGAGTATCGCTCGGAGCGGGCGATCCGAACCCCATCGGTAACCTCGAGCTTGGAAAGCTGGGCCTCGTCCTCGAAGGAGTAAAACACGTTGAGACGTCCCTGGGCCAGCAACGAACCGGTGATAAAAAACAGGGCTGCCAAAACCGACGACCTTGATAAAATACTGCGCATCTCGGACCTCCCCGGCCGGGAATCCGGCCTGGATCATGGTGGCATTATCTCCGGGGATGCGGATTGGTTAATTCGCGGTCCGGAGATTCTGAATTAAACGAGGATTATTATCGTAAGAATTAAGCCGGTATTTTACATCTCAATGCTGATATTAGTTAAGTTATCTGCTTTTTTTCCTGCACGCAATCTTTGGTATTTCCTGGTTCGAATCAAGGGTTTTTTCTTTGGCCATAAGTCAGGTCGTTTTCCTCGACAGTGGGGGACTTTAGATTTCATCCTCTGCAATTGGTTGAAGACTCCGGCGCGGCAAGCCGCAGGGAATGCGCTCGCTCTTCAATTCAAGATAGAAATCTTAAAAGTTGTTATAAATCTTTTTGTTCGCCCTC
>CAZSTM010000120.1:0-9549 GCA_964609635.1 uncultured Gemmatimonadales bacterium | reverse complement strand
TCTTTTAAGGAAAAACTTTGTTACGGTACTCGTTCTTCGCTGGCCGCGGTCGAACGAGTCGGGACAAGCCGAAACCATGAACCAGTTCTGGGAAAAAATAAAGGAACATCCCGGGCTCAGCTTGTTGCTGCTGGCTCTGGTGATCAGGCTGGTGGCCCTGGCGGCCAGCCCCGCCTCCCGGCAGCTGCCGTTGGTTAAAGACAGCGGGTTGTACAATGAGCTGGCTCTGCAAGTAGTCTCAGGTAACGGCCTGTCTCTGGAGGGCCGGCCCACGGCCAGAGTATCTCCGCTCTACCCGCTTTTTCTGGCAGGTATCTACCGGGTCTCCGGTTTCAGCAGATTGGCTGTGCTGGTGCTCCAGGCTGTGCTCGGATCGTTCCTGGTGTTGTATATCTATCGTATGGGCGAGGAGGTTTTCTCCCGGAGGACAGCCACGATCGCGGCAGTGGCGGCAGCGGTTTACTGGCCGCTTATCACTATGGGTATGAAACTGCTCACCGAGGCCTTGTTCATCCCGCTGTTGGCGGCAGGGGGATACTATACGATTGCGGCTTTCAAGTACAGGCGGCCGGGCACGGCTGCCGCTGCGGCCGTCATAACCGCCCTGGCGATTCTCACCCGTCCGATAATTCTATATTTTTCGGCAATCGTAATTCTCTGGTTCGTCCGGGACTATTTCAGAGACAAAAATAAGCGGGCATTGTACGCCGCGGGATTATATTTTTGCATCCTGCTGCTTAGCCATGTACCCTGGATCGTGCGCAACTATGCAGCCTTCGGGCACTTTATCCCTTCCAATACTGTCAGCGGCAATGCGCTTTACTCGGGTAATCTCCCCAGAGAGGGGAAGATATTCGGCTACAACCTGAGAGAATATCAATTAGACCCTTCCGAGCGCTACATTCTCGACTTGCCGGAAGTCGAACGGGACAGGGCCCTGACAAGGATGGCTGTCGAGGGTTTGAAAAGCATGCCCCCGGCTGAAATGGGGAAGCTCTTTCTGCTCAAATTCCTTTTCTTATGGGTGCCCTTCGACTGGGAGGTCCTGGGCAATCCGGATGGGGTTTTCAATCCCTGGTTTTTCTGGGTCGGCGTTTTCTTCCTTTACTGGCTCCGGCACCTCCGGTGGCGAAAGGATTATTTTTTCCCGGCTGCCGTGATTGTTTACTTTATGCTTATTTGCCTGGTGGCTTACGGTTCGCCGAGAATCAGGCTTCCAATTGAGCCTTTTCTGCTGCTGTTCGCTGCGGCGGGCTGGCAGAGCCTGGAGTCCAGGTGGACGGTCAGGTCGAGATATTTTATGGGAATATTTATGCTGATAAGTCTGATCGGTAGCTGCTATTATGGAGAAGCGATCAAGCAAGCCGGCAGGATGTTGGCTGTAGGCCTGGGAATCTGGTAGCGGGTACGGCTTATCAATAACTGTCCGGGCAGGTTTACCGGAAGCCTGATTAGAGCGTTGGAAAAACCCCGCTTCTAAAATGAAAGGACGAGGTGAAAATTGTCCATCGGCTTTGTATTGAGCGATTCGGATGTCGAGCGAATAAATGAATCGAGCCTGGGTATTCTCGAGCGAGTGGGTCTTAAGATAGAGCACGAGAAGGTTCGGGATCGCCTGCTGGCCGGTGGAGCGCGTACCGGCAGGGATAACCAGACAGTGCGCCTGCCGAGACAGATGGTACTAGATTACCTGGGCCGCGCGCCCGGTACCGTGCGTTTGTGCGGCCTGGAGAAAAAAGCCCGGGAGGTGGGACCGGGGAAGGGATCGGTGTTCTGGACCGCGGCGGCCATGAACCTGGTGGGACCGCAAGGGAGGAAGGAATTCGACCGGGCGGAGCTGGCGCGCCTGGCACGCCTGGTGGACAGCCTGGAGCATCTCGATGGAATAGTGGGGGTAAGTGTCAGCGATGTACCCCCCGGGTTCCGTGATGTCGCCGGCTACCGGACAATGGCCGTTAATACCGGCAAGCACGTGCGTGTGCTCTCGTTCAGTCCGGACGGGGCGGAGGCCATCCTGGAGATGGCTAAAGTTCTACTGGACGGTAAGGATTTCTCCGCAGGACCGATTTTCAGCATGGGCTTTACGGCCCACGGCCCCCTGCGCTGGACAAACCTCGCCCTGGATGTATATTACCGCAGCGCGGGACACGGTATTCCGGTAACAGTCAACGGTGAGCCCATGGCCGGGGGAACCTCGCCGGTCACCCTGGCGGGTGCCGTAACCGTGGGGAATGCCGAAATCCTGGGCGGTATAGTGATCAACCAGTTGCTCGAACCGGGCCGTCCCTGCATTCACAACCTGGGATTCGCCCATGTGATGGACATGCGCAGCGGGGTGGCGGTTACCGGAGGCCCGGAGAACTGTCTGCTGGCGGCTGCCGGCGCCCGGCTGGCCGGCTTTTACGGGTTGCCCTCGGCTTCCTGGATCAGCACCGACTCCATGGTTGCGGATGCCCAGAGCGCTGCGGAGAAAACCATGGCCGCCCTGACCCATCTGGCCGCAGGGGTCGGAGTCATCTGGGGCGCAGGCACCCTGGAGAGCGAGCTCAGCATCAGTTTCGCCCAGACCGTGATCGATAACGAGATTATGGGACAGGCCAAACGTTTCCTGCGCGGGATCGAGGTGAACCGGGAAACCATCGCCGAAGAGCTGATCGAACAGGTGGGGCCCTGCGGCGATTACCTGCCCACCGAGCATACCATGGAGCATTTCCGGGGCGAGATCTACGAACCCGCCATATTCTGCCGCGTGCCCAGGGAACGCTGGGAGCAGGGCGGAGCCCTGCCCCTCCAGGAAGCAGCCGAGAGCCGGGCCGAGGAGCTGATCGCCGCCGCCCGGCCGCCGGAAATAAGCCCCGAGGCCCTGCGCGAGCTCGAAAGGATCGAAAATCGCTTGGTTGATAAAAGCTGAGCAGGCTCGTGCTGTAATAACGGTAGACAACATACGGATACTCGAGGCAGGCACCATCACCTTGAAATATGTGCGACATTTATATAGGTTATTCTAATATTTTTTCATTGAGTTTTGTCTCTGAGACGGGTAGGCAATACCTGGTTGTTGATCCACAGATAATTTTTATTATCAGGAAAATTCATTCTCAAAGGTGTTAAATTTGTATCTGAAAAAACCGGTTGTGCTTCTAAAGATTCTGCTTTTTGCCGCCGTCGCTCTTCACTTGCCGCTGGCGGCCTCGACCCGGGACTTTTACGACCGCACCCACTACAGCGCTTCTTTCGGCGAGTGGCGTCACTACCGGATTCTGCTGCCGCGCGATTACCGGACCAGCGGCAAGTACTACCCGGTTATTTACTACTTTCACGGGCACAGCGGCCGTTTCATGGGCGAGCAATACGGCAACGGACAGGTGTTCCTGCCTGAGTTTATCGACTATGTAAAAAACCACGATGTGATCCTGGTTCGCTGGGACGGCTATGCGGAAGACGACTACAACGGTATCTACGGCGGCAGTCCCTATGAGATCCAGCACAACAGGGGCACGAAAGATTGGGGAACTTACTTCGAGGAACTGGTAGCGCACGTGGACAGCAGCTACCGGACTCTATCGGATCGCCAGCACCGGGCCACCTGCGGCCTGAGCATGGGCGGTTTCATGTCGCTGTATATCAGCGGGCGCTACCCGCACCTGGTGGGCAGCGCTTCGGCCTACAACCCGGGACATGAATTCTATGTGGGGCCTGCAGGGAAAAAGGTTCGCTACATGCTCAAGAACCACGTGGCAACCCACGGTCACTCTAAAGTCCGCTTGATCCACGCCTCCGGCGATTACATCAGCCAGTACCATGAGGAGCTGCGGGACATCTTCGCCCGCACCCCGGAAGTGGATTTTCAGTACCGCAGGGACGAGTACCACCGCCATTGGGTTACCGGGGTGGAGGAGACTCTCGACTTCCATCTGGAGGCTTTCGAGGACGTTGGTTTGACTGTCTATCCCGGAAGCTTCGACTACGACAACGCCCAGGAGAGTTTCTCTGTCTGGGGTTATGACGTTCGGGTGGAAAACAAGCAGCCGGGCTTTGTGTCTCTGCGAGATTGTTCCCGGGGCTATTTCCGTATCTTCACCCGGGCCTACCAGCCGGACGGACCCCCGGTGCCGGACCAGAGGGTTCAGCTTACGACGCCGCCCTGGTACGGCAGCCGCCGGAAATACCGGATAAACGATTACAGCCATAAGGACAAAAGCGTAAAAAGTTTGTTTCTCACCTCCTCCAAGGATGGGAGGTTAGCTTTTACCCTGGACGGCGAGGGGCACGAGGTTTCCATCGGCAACGGCACGGAATTCCGCGCCCCGGTACTCTTATCGCTCGGTGTTCGGGAAACCCCCATCGTGCCGCCGGATGAGGACATTCACCTGCCGCTGAAGCTGTACAACTGCCTGGACATTACCGCACGGGAGGTGAAAGTGGATCTGACCAGCTCTTACCCGACCGTGGCTGTCGAGGGCGGCCCCCTGGCCATCGATTCAATCGCCCCGGGCGAGGTGGTGGACATCAGCCGGCATTTTACCCAGCGGTTTACCTCGAGTGACGGATTTTTCCAGCATTGCCGCCTGATAATGAACATCGGCTACCGGGGCTGGTACGAGCATAGCGAGCGTATAGACGTGCGCATCCTGCCCACGCCGCTTCTCCGGCCTGAAAGAGTCGAGATTTTCGACGGAGGTAAGAAAACCCTCAAGATTTTCCGCCAGGCCGGCAACCGTGGAGGCGGATTTATCCGCGACCGGGTAGTGGAGGAGGGCACGGGCAACGGCGATGGAATAGCCGACCCGGGCGAGGAAATCACCCTCTGGATACAGGTGCCCCAGGGTCTCGATCCTTTCGACAAACATACCTGGCACCGCACCAGGGTTTACACCGATGACCCCTATGTTACAGTTACCGCCGATCTGGGCGAGCCCAAGGGCCTGGAATGGACCAGTGTCCTGGACCATACCTCGAGATTCAGAATTTCGCTGCAGTGCCCGCAGGGACACAGGATACAAATGATCGTAAAAAGCGAAAGCTACAGCTTCCACTGGCAGCCGGATATGCGCTTCGGCAAGGAGCTGCTCTACCAGGCCAAGCAGCTGCATCGAGACCAGCTTCACACGTTCACCCTGACCGTGGGAGAGTAAACCGGTAGCTGCTGAAAGCCCTTACTTTTTTGCCGCCTGGCTTCAGGATTAACAGTTAAGTCTCTTTTCGGGAGGTTCTATGCGCGGCTGTCTTGTCTTTTTTCTTACTGCAGGGTTTATGATCCTTTTTGTTTTTGCCCGGCCCGCTGAGGCGAACCACAAGGCGGGTTCCCTCTATGTCAGTCCCGTGCTCGACCACTGGATCGAGTACCAGACTCCCAATCTGCTGGATGACGGCCCGATGTGGGGAGCGAGATTCGGTCTCGATCTATGCTCTTTTTTAGGGATCGAAGGCTTTGCCCTGCGCGGGACAACAGAGATAAGCCCGGCCGATAAGCAGGGCACCACTCAAAATAACGCCCTCTATGATGCATTCGGTATCGGAGCCCGTCTCAACATTCCCATCGGTTCGGTGGTTCCGTTCCTTTCAGCATCCGTAGGACGTACCGCAGTGAACCTCGATTACGCGATGAGCGAAATAAACAACCTGCCGGTCAGTGTGGCCAAAAAAGAGAAACGTGATCTGGTGGTCTACGGAGCGGGAATCGAGTATTTCTTTCACAAGAACGTGGGTTTACGCTTCGATGCCTACGACCATTACATCGACCGCGATTTTATCATCGGCGATTGGCGAGGCGAGCGCAAAACTCACAACTGGGAGTTCGGCGTAGGAGTTACTCTCCTGACCGGTGGGGCGAAAAAGGCGAAAGTGCTCGACAGCGATGGAGACGGTGTGCCGGATAAGCTGGATCAGTGCCCTGGTACCCCGGCCGGGGTCAAAGTTTACGACAACGGCTGCCCGATCGACAGCGACGGCGACAGGGTGCCGGACTACCTGGACCTCTGCCCGGATACACCGCCGGGCTCCGAGGTTGACGACAAGGGCTGTATGATGGTAAAAAAAGCGGCACCCAAGCCCCTGCCTCCGGTCGATTCCGACAGCGACGGGGTGCCGGATGACAGCGATCTGGAAATCTATTCTCCCCGGGGCGCGGTGGTCGATGCAAACGGCCGGGCGGTGGACTCGGACGGCGACGGCGTGCCCGATGGGATCGACCGGTGCGCAGACTCTCCACCCTCTCTGCCGGTCGATGAAAAAGGCTGCCCGAAAGTGGAGCCCGAGCAGTTCATGGTAAAGGTGCTTTTCGACATAAACAGAGCAGGAGTCAAACTCGAGTTCTTCGATGAGCTGGACCGGGTTGCAGTCCTGATGAAAAAAACCCCCGGGGTTGTCCTGGAAATCAAAGGCTACACCGACCAGGCGGGCAATAAGAGCTCCAATGTCAAACTGTCCGACAGAAGGGCCCGGGCGGTCCGGGATTACCTGATCAGAAAGGGAGTGGACTCGAACCGTCTCGAGGTAACCGGCGCTGGAGAGTTCCCGGTCGAAGCCGGGAGGGAGGTGATAGACAGAGCCATGCAGCGCTGCGTTGTGGTGCGGTTTAAACGCTGATTATCCGCAGATTACGCAGATTTTAAATGAAAATGAAAGTGGCCAAGGCACAGCCGAACCGATAGACTCGCGCGACACACTTGCGCGTTCTTTGCGCAACAAGTTGAAAAGACATAAATAGTAAACTTTCCTGGTGCCTTAGTGTCTTTGTGGTAAACCTGCCTGAAAATATGCATTCCTTCCGGTGAGATTCGGTGCGGGAGGCGCACAGAGATCAATCGGTGCGCCGTGTCCGTGCCCACTGATGCAGCATGCTCCACAGAGCCAGACAAACTATGCTCCAGAGCAGGCTGAAAGCGGCTGCTTTGCCGTGACCCTGGAACAGGGTCACCAACATCCGGCCCAGATAATAGAGCACCAGGACCCAGAGCCCCGCCGCCACACCGGCCAGCAGGGGCCAGCGGCGGTAGGCCTCCGGCAGGAGAGCCTTGTAGTACAGGTATTTTTCGATCCAGGACATCGGTAACCGGTACAGGATTAAGTAAGGTTTCAATTTAAGACTAATTTACATGCCTGTACCTTTAAATACCAATGAAAAACTGTTTTCCTTCCCATTGAACCGGGGATACAGACAAAGATGACGGCTGGCGATAATCAGAAAGACTGGACGGGACGCCGAAGAATCCTGGCCGCGTTCGATCACCGGCCGGTGGATCGCACACCACGGTTCGACCAGACAGTTTACTCGAATGTGGCCTCGGCCGTGCTGGGCCGCGAGCTTCTGGTAGGCGGCGGGTCCTTGCGCTTCGCCGAGGTCGAGGCAAGGTTCAAGGGGAGTGATGCGGCCGCCGAGTTCGAGGAGCGCCTGCTGGAGGATGTTACCTTTTTTTGCAGGGGCCTGGATTATGACATGGCCCGCATGCCCTGGCGCGATACCAGGCTGGCTGCGCGTAAATTGGATAAATTCACTTACTTTTTCGGTGATGAAAGCAGGCAGGGCCCCTGGGAGATCTACCGTTATGCGCCGGAATCCCACAACTGGCATACTGCCCAGAGCTGGCTTTCGGGCGGAGACGTGGACCGGCTGTGCACTCACCTGAAATCTTTAAGCGATTCGTGGCCCGGCCCGGACCGGGATCCGAACCGTTTTGACAACCTGAAACGTTTTAAAAACCTGGTAGGGGAGGATCGGGCACTGGCCGCCACGGTGGGCTCTCTGGGCATACCGATGTGGGAGCCGGCCTGGCTGATGGCGGTTGAAATTGCTCCCGAACTGGTAGCCGGGGAATTTGAACGTCAATGCGAGCAGGGCCTCGAAGACTTGACCCTGGCCGCCCGGATCGGGGTGGATGTGGCCCTGGCCGGCATGGATCTCTGCTTTAACTCGGGTCCCGCCTACAGTCCGGAGGCCTTTGACAGGCTGGCCCTGCCGCAGCTCAAACGTCTTACCGCCAAGTGCAACGAGGTCGGTATCCGCTATGTCTTTCGCACCGATGGACTGACCTGGCAGCTGGCCGATTCGCTTTTCGGCGCTTCGGGCGTGCACGGCTACGGCGAAATCGATTACCTGGCGGGCATGCGCCTGGCCGAAGTAAGAGAACGATTCCCCGGCCTGTGCCTGCTTGGCAATCTTTACTGCGGCGGAGCGCTGGTTAGCGGAACTCCCCAAGAAGTGCGAGAGGCCGTGAGGGCGAACTTGAGAGAAACCGGCGGAATCGGCCATATTTTCGGGTCCTCGAACTCCATAATGCCCGAAACCCCGCCGGAAAATTACCTGGCGATGCTCGATGAGGCCGCGCGCTTTCAGCCTTGATTCGAATCACGGCTGCCGAACAGTAAAAATTCCCCTCTTCAGAGGGGTGCCCGCGAGAGCGGGCGGGGTGTGTAAGTAGACTCCTCTTTTTCACTTTATGCCTGTCTTTTAATCTGACTCCTGACTTCTGAATTCTTCTTTTTACTTTGTGCCTTTAAAATGGAAATGAGAGCTTTCCAGGAAAAAATATCCCGGGTGGCCGAGACCCCCGGCAGGATTCTATTCATGGGGCCGGCGGCAGAGGCGGAAGAATGGATCGAGCCTCCGCGGGGTGGGAAAATCCTGGCCCTGGCTCCGCACCCGGATGATGCGGAAGCGGTGGGGGTGGCCCTGAAAACCTTTGCCGAGGCCGGATGCGAGGTGCTACTTAAAATCGCCTGTCTGAGTCCCGGCGGTGTGACCGATGAGTTTGCCGTGGCCCATGCCCAAAGCCACGGCCGGGCAATCACTCCGGATGATCTGCCGCAGTATAAAAAGGAGCTCAGGCGGGTCGAGCAGTTTGAAAGTGCCGAGCTCGCCGGTTTTTTCAAAGGGGAGCCGGAGTTTCTTGCCCTGGAGGAAGACAACCAGGGCCGCCTGGTCGAATCCCGGGCCAATACCGCCTCTATTGCCGCGGTTCTGGCCGAAGCCGCTCCGGATGTGGCCCTGATGCCTTATGAGGAGGATACCAATATCGACCACGTGCTGGTCTGCCGCTGGTTCCGCCGGGCCGCAGCGGAGCTTGTGGCCGCCGGGGGCAAGCCGGTCCTGGGACTCTACAACCGCGACCCCAAGACCTTGAAAATCACCGAGCAGCTGGCGGTTCCCTTCGATGAGCAGGCCGCCCGCTGGAAATGGGAGCTTCTCGCCACCCACCGCTCCCAGCACGAGCGTAATCTCGCCCAGCGCGGCCATGGCCTGGATGGGCGCATCCTGCGGGTCAATCGTCCGGCATGGGAACGGGTGAAACAATTTCTCCCTGCCCGGAGAGCCTCGAAATATTCCTACGCCGAGGTTTTCCAGGTGGAGCTTTTCCGCTAGCAGTTACATTGCCGCAAAAGGAGTTTGTCTTTACCGCACGAAAGTCGGGAGTTTAGTGCATTCCCGTAAGATGGTGCTGCTGAAATGACTAAAAGTCGTTTAAGGTAATACAATTATTTTCTTCATTTCGGAGGTGAAATGAAACAAAAGCTAAAGAATATACCCCGGCCCATATTAATATCTATCGC
>CAZSTM010000119.1:0-9559 GCA_964609635.1 uncultured Gemmatimonadales bacterium | reverse complement strand
CTCCACCAGGTAACAGGAATGCCCGTTCACTTCCTCGAGGCCCGTAAGATACATGTAAGCCTTGCCGATATTCGCCACGGACCAGTTTATCGAGAAATCCAGCCGCTCGCCGACAGCGAAAGGGAGGGATAAGTTCTCCTCCATCCCTTCTGCCTGCATGGGTCCGCGCAACGGGGTCGCAAAAAACATCACGGCCAGGATCGATATCACCCTTTTAGTCAAATCATCCGCTCCAGGGGCTGCAGTTAGGATTCCTAAAGGGAAAACTCCTCCAGGTGTTTATCACTTGGACGAATCAGGCCGCCTTTTATTCGAAACCCGTCTTCGACGAGGAGAGCGCCTGCGCCGGTGAGCGGCCTGATATTCCCTGGGTCCTTCGGCAGAATCGGGGAACTCGCCGAACAGCGCGAATCTCAGCAGCGGAAAGATGCGGAAGCGGCTGGTTCGGCTGCGGATAATTTTCTCGCTGAATTTAATCTCGGAATACTTCCTGGCGTCCCTGGACAACAGCAACAGCAACTGCATTGCCACAACCGCCGGCGAAACATTCGTTCCATAGCCTTTAAGCATCTGCAACTGTTTCAGCTTGCGGCGCAGAAGCTGAACGCGGCAGCCCCGCAAGGTGGTAAACAGGTCGGCACTGGTCTTGAGACGAACGCCCCTGAAACGCAGCAACGGAGGAACTATCAGATTAGCCAACCTCTTGCGCAGGCTTGCCGTGGATCGTCCGGCGGCAAAACGGTTTCCACAGTAAAGGTCCACATTGCGCTCGATCTTCTCGGACATCTCGTTCAACAGGGAGGGATCGTGGGTAAAATCGGCATCCAGGATGAGGAAGAAATCACGTTTCGGGTTCGCGCTCTCCCTGGTGACCCGCCTGATCGCCTCCCAGAGACTTCTACCGTAACCGAATCTCTTCTGGCGATCAGTCACCCTGATCGGCATAAGCTGAAAGTAGGGAGCCACGACCTTGGGTGTCTCATCCCTGCAGCCGTCCAGGGTCAGCAGTACCGTGTACTCGTGCCGGAGGGTTTGCATCACTTCACGCAGCCGGTAAAGCAGCAGACCCACAGTTTCCTGTTCATCGAGAACCGGGATGTAAAAATAAATCATCGGTTTCACTTTTTATTAGCAGGTCCCGGAGTTTGAAATTGGAGTTCGTAGAGTCGTTTATAAAGCCCTCCCGCGGCGAGCAGCTCCACGTGGGTGCCGGACTCGGTAATACGGCCCTTGTCAAGAACGATAATTCTATCACAGTGCTGGATAGTCGAAAGCCGGTGGGCGATCACCAGGCTGGTCCGGTTTTCCATCAGGCGCTCGATGGCCTGCTGGACCAGCAGTTCGCTCTCGGTGTCCAGGGAGGAGGTGGCCTCATCGAAAATGAGGATCTCGGGGTTTTTAAGAATTGCGCGGGCAATCGAAATCCTCTGGCGCTGGCCTCCGGAGAGCCGGGTTCCGCGATCGCCGATCACGGTCTGATAGCCGTCATCCAGCGATTCGATAAACTCTTGGGCGTTGGCGCACCCGGCCGCTTCAGCGACTTTTTCCAGGGGCATGTCCTCGAGGCCGTAGGCGATATTGTTACGCACCGTATCGTTGAAAAGGATTATCTCCTGTGTCACGATACCGATCAACCGTCTGAGGTCCGCCAGGCGAAGCTTGCGGACATCGATTCCATCGATCAGGATGGCTCCGGAGCCCACCTCGTAAAAACGCAGGATCATGTCAACCAGGGTGGATTTGCCGGCCCCGCTCGGGCCGACAATCGCCACTGCTTCGCCCTTGCGTATTTCCAGATTTATCCCTTGCAGCACCGGCAGGCCCGAGTTGTAGCTGAAGTCCACTCCCTGGTAAACGATGGAGTGCTCGAACGCGGCTTTGGCCACGGCGTCCGGGCGGTCGGTTATCGCGGGTTTGGTATCCAGAATACGGAAAATGCGGTCGCAGGCCGAGAGCCCCTGCTGCAGGATGTCGTTGAAATTACCAAACACCTTGACCGGAGACATGATCCTCATGCTGACCAGCATGAAAAACAGGAAGTTCTGGGCCGGCATTTCGGCGGCGAGCACCAGACGGCCTCCGTAGAGCAGAAGAGCCCCGCCGACCAGGGTCATCAAAGTCTCGGACAATGGGGAGGAAAGCGAGGCGTAACGGTTGGTGCGCATAAATTGCCGGTAGTACTCCTGGGTCTGGCCCTCAAACTTTCTACGCTCGAAATTCTCCATGGAAAAAGCCTTGACCACCCTGATACCCGTGATGGTCTCCTGGAAAATGGAAGTTATCTCGCCCAGGGCGTTCTGCAGCCAGAGGTTCTTACGCCGAAGTTTCTTGGCTACCCAGCTCACCAGAGCGGCCATCGGCGGAATCAGCACAAAGGCCATCAGGGTCAACTTCCAGCTGACCGCGAAAAGAAGCCCGATATATACCAGCAGCAGGCAGCCGGACATCAAGACTTTGCCGAAACTTTCGGTCAGCACGGCCCGGACCGCACTGACATCGTTGGACATGCAGGATATCAGCTGGCCGGTTTTAGTCTTGTGAAAGAAATTAAAGGAAAGATCGTTCAGGTGGTCGTGGATTTTATTGCGCAGGTCTCTTACCACCAGCTGTTCGAGGGACCGACCCAGGTATCTCTGCAGGTAATCGAACATGCTCTTGAGCACGAAAATAATCACGATCAACACTACGATTCTTTTCAGCACCTGCAGGGAATCGCCTTCCAGGATGCGCGCCTGGACCGAGTTCAGGATTTCCTGCAAGCCGAAAAAGCTCTGCTCGGATGCGCCGCCCTGGGAGGGAACTATTTTGTCCGCCTCGAACAACACGTAGAGAAGGGGTATGGCCAGCGACATACTTGCGCCGTCCAGCAGGGCGAACACGACGATACTGAGAACAGTGACGCTCAGCCGCAGCCAGTAAGGCTTGAGATATAACAGCAGGCGGAAATATTTATTCATCGACCTGGATCCCGGGGAAAATCATAAAGATATGAATTGGAAGAATATACCTTTCTCCAAAAGAAAAGTCAAGCTGAGCCCATCCGGCTTATGATTGACAAAACGGGCCGACCGAAGCTAACTTTGCGCTTGAAAGAAACCAATTTCTCCTGGTGAAAACCCATGAGTACTGTCCGACAAGCCGCCGACTCGCTCATTATCCGCCGGCGTTATCTATGGCTTACACTGCTGTGCGGCATGCTTTATCTGGTCAACCTGGGCGGATACCGTCTGTTCGATGTGGATGAACCGCGTTATGCCGAGACCGCACGGTACATGGTGGCCGGCGGCGACTATGTGGTACCGATTTTCAACGGCCGCTATCGTTTCGAAAAACCCGTGCTCAGCTACTGGCTTATCGCCGGCAGTTACCGGCTGTTCGGGGTTGGCGAGCAGGCGGCCCGCCTGAGTGCGGCACTGTGTGCCCTGGGCACGGTACTTCTGACCTGTCTGCTGGCCGGCAGGCTCCGGTCTCCCGGAAGAGGACTGGCAGCCGGCGCTGTCCTGGCCTGCAGCATTCAATTCATCGGCCTGGGACGAACCGCTGTCACCGACATGCCTCTGTGCTTTTTCTTCACCGCCTGCCTGGTCTTCTTCTACCTTGGATACACCGCCCCCACCGGCTGGAGCGCCCGGGGTTACTATCTGGGCTCTTTCATAGCCTCCGGCCTGGCCGTGCTGACTAAAGGACCGGTTGGTCTGGTGCTGCCGGGAGCTGTTGCCGGGGCCTTTGTTTTGAGCTGCGGCCGTTTCCGTGAAACTCTCAGGCGCATTCCCTGGATAACCGGAACGGTGCTCTTGCTGGCAACCGTTCTGCCCTGGTACCTGGCGGTGAACCTCAGAAGCGACAACGAGTTCTACCGCGTTTTCATCATCCAGCACAACCTGCAGCGCTATTTCGGCAAAGTAAATGCACTCGGGCAGCACGTGGAGCCTTTTTATTACTATCTGCCGTTCCTTCTGGCCGGTTTCTATCCCTGGAGCTTCTACACGCTGCAAACCATCTGGTCGGCGCTGGTGCGCTTCACTGGCCGCCTGCGGCAAAGGGTTCGGCAAAACCAGGCGGACGGCTTTGTTTTTATCTGGTTTGCCGCAGTGATAATATTTTTCAGTCTGTCCAGGGCCAAGTTGCCGACCTATATCACCCCGGCATTTCCTCCACTGGCGATCTTGACCGTAGATTACTGGGCCAGTCGCTGCGGCATCCAGCGAGACCGGACAGCACGCTCGATAATGGTCCCGGCCATCCTGGGGCTGGTGGCGGCGGTCGGCCTGGCCGTGGCGCTGACAATCAAGGGGCCCGACCTGGCCCGTTTTCCCCTGGGAAGGCTGCCGCTGTTGACGGGGGTGATATTGACAATCGGCCCGTTGGCAGCATTTTTTCTCCTGCTGCGAGGCCGGCCGGTGGTCGCGCTTTCGGCTCAGATTGTATCTCAGGTGGTTCTGGCCTGGCTTCTGGCTTTCGCTGTCCTGCCCCATGTTTCGAGTTTCCGCCAGGAACCACAGGTCAGGCTGGTTGAAAAAGCCCTCGTCCACATCGGCGAAAAAGGCACGCTCGCCGCTTTCAGGTATCGAAAGACCGCGCTGGTTTTTTACTCGAAAAAAGTGGTACGTTTCCTGGAAGCGCACCAGATTACGGCACTCGACAGCCTGTCCGCCCCGTTGGCTGTCATTACCCGGGAAAAACACCTGGCCGAGCTGCTTAAGTTCGACCCGGAGCTTAAAACTTTGGGACACGATGACAACCTTATCCTGCTCGGACGGTAAGTGTGCGACTGTTTCCCCCGGGGAACATTTTACCTGCCCCGGTACCGATTCCAATAACCCTCGGAAAATCCCACGCCTGCACTTAACTCCTTTAAATTAAACAAGATATCCTCAGGCTGTGCAAACCACCGGGAACTGGTACGGGAATTGCAAATTACCCCGGCAAAACCTTTTCAAGGATCCTAATCCCACGCAAGGAGCGATCAATGAACGGAGCGATGTATACTGGAAAAAAAGTGAAAAAATTCGACAAACTCGACACCAAGTTCGGAATAGTGACCGTGCTGGAGTGCAAAAAAGGCAAGATCATGGTTCTGATCGACAACGATATCACCGCAACTTTCAACCAGAAAGAATTTTTCAGCGACTTCGTCCTTTAGAGAAGAGCTTAAGTCCGGTATCAGTTTATTTCCTTCGCAGGGAAATAAATCCTCTCTTCTCCGGCAAGTAAGTATTTATTACCTGCTGCTTCTTAATCAGTTTTTAGCCTACTCTACCCGGCATATCCCCGCACTTCGTCGCCCGGTGAATTTTTCCCCTGTCCCGGACCCCCTGTTTTTAATTGACACACCTGCCTTCTTTGTGTATCATTATTCCTGAAATAAATTCAATCCGGTTGCCGGAGTCAGTTCCCCTGGTCAACCGGACGGTCTCTCCGGGCGTCTGTTAAAACCAAGGGACTATCAGGTAATGTTCTTTACCTATTCATTAGTGGCAATAATAGGGCTTTGTGCGATAGTTTTCCTGCTCCTGATCTTTCAGCGGAAAAGAGAGCAAGAGAAAAAACGCCGGCAGCTGGAGCTACTTGCCGCAAAGAGCCGGCTTGAAACCAGCCGTGACAATCTCAACCGGCTGAGGAAACAATTTTATGATGTGGAAAACCGGTGTAACGACGACCGGCATTATCATAATGTGAAGAAAGAAGAACTGATTCAGCTGGCCAAGCAGCTTAATGACATGGAAGAGGAACGGGATAACATAAAAAAGACAATGGATGAAGGGGCGGTTCCTGAAAAAGAACTCAACCTGTTGGAAAACCGGTTTAATTTGATTGAGGAAAATATCGAGGAAAACAGCACCAAAGCCAAAGAACTGCAGGATGATGTAAACCGGCTGGAACAATCCGTACGAGAAAACGAACAAAAATTCAAACTATTTAGCAAACAGATCACACAGGCGGAACAGGAACTCGAACAGCAAAAGGAATTGGTTAAAATAAAGGAATCCCAGATTAAATATTAGGCTGCTTTTCTCGATAGATTCCCCGCTGATTCATCCCACTGTCAAGGCCGAATTGACGACTCCCCGCAGAATGCACTCGCCAGTCAATTCATTCCCGCCGGTCGGGCTATTCGGCTGTAAATCGTCTCCGGTCCCCGCCATCTAACCTCATCAGAGTATTGTGTCTTTATTTTTCTTTGCCTGTATAAGTCTTTTTTTCCCTATCCTGTCTCCAGGATGTCGTGCTTTCCCGTGGACCTGTGGGTTCGGTCGATCTTTCAGCCATTAACTCAAGGCCACCTGGTCCAGGATACCAGGAACACTAATCCCACGATAGCCACAGCGATCGCCACAGCCAGGAGGAAGCCCAACACATCGGTGCGGTCGGGTTTCAGCATTTCCCACTTTGTCCCCGGGAACAAGAGCTTCGAACGGAAACGGCCGGGGTCGGCGTAGGAAAGCTCCACCTCCCGGCGGTCGGTTTCCGGATCGGGATAGACCGGAGTGTGCACTCTGGCATAAAAACGATCCAGAGTTCGTTCATTAACCGGGGAAGTGAACAGGCTCACCAGCAGCAGAATGATAAACGGCAATATTGCGTCCGAGATGAAAACAATCGCCTGCAGAGTCGAGCGCGAGGCGGAGGAAAAATCGACCCCCAGTTGTGAGAGCAGCCAGACCGGAACTCTGAATTTTCCGATGCCGCGCTCGGTGGAAGCCGGGTCATGGGGATCGATCCGGACTTTATTCTCGAAGAAAATCGCCGCGGTAGGCAAATCGAGCTTTTTACTGATGAGCTGTCCCTCGCTCTGCGCCAGACCCCGGGCTACATCGGCGGAATCCGCTCCGAGCCGCACCTCCACCGTCGAGGGCCGGGTCTCGGCCAGCCAGCGGGGAGAAGTGGTGATCGACTGGAAGCCGGGGATGACCGCCGGCAAGATAATCGATACAACCAGGGAAAAGGCAATCGCGCTCCAGGCGGCGGTTTTGGTTATCCCGCGCCAGAGATAACTGAACCAGAAAGAGGCCCCGAAAATAACCGGCAGGGTCCAGATGTATTTGAGCAGTTCGATCACGCTGTGCAGCACCTGGGAAAGAAGAACCCCGCCGATAATTATCACCACGGTGGTCAGTCTGCCTACCCAGAGGTAATGTCCCTCGGGCAGTGCGCGACGCAGGGGCCGATAGATACTCATTGTAAAAAGCGCCGAGCCGCTGACCATAAAAGCGTCCGCGCTGGACATGATAGCCGCCAGCATAGCCGCAATCATCAATCCCACCAGGCCCGGGACAAGAAGCCGGCGCGTTGCATAACCCCAGATCATATCCGGGTCCGAAACCTCGGTGGCATACAGCGCGAAGCCCACCACTCCCACCAGAGCCCAGCCGACAGTGCAAAACCGTTTAAGATAGTTGCCGTAACACAAGCCTATCCTGGCGCTGTTCTCATCGACAGCCGCGCCGCCCCCGGTTTGAAGGATATGGGGCTGCACCACGATACCCACCAGGTTGATCAGGATTATGGAAAACACATACAGGGCGGTGTAATCGCTGGCAGCGGGGCTCCCCAGCATGTTGAACATGTATTCGGGCACCCGCTGGTGCAGGCCCGAGAACCAGCCGGCCTTTATCAGACCGAACGGTATGATGATAAAAGAGAGGAAAATTATCAGCACACCCTGGATAAAATCTGTGATTACCGCCGCTTTGAGCCCGCCGAGCACACAGTAAACCACGATTACCAGGGCGATCACGGGCACCGCAACGCGGCTGCTGACATAGGAAAAGCCGCTGTGTAATTTCCCCAGGCGATGCTTGTCCCTCAGAACCCGGTATTCCTTTACCTCCTCCGGGGAAAATTCACTCTGCTCCAGGCGCAAGCCCTCCAGCTCGACATAACGCCGATAGTCGGCAACGTTTTGCGCCTGCTCGGCCGTGTAGGAACTTTCCGGTCGGGGAGTAAGCACCTCGACAGTCTTGCCCACCGCAGTGAGCCCGATGGCGATGTAATACATGAAGTAGAAAACGGAAAAGGTCGCGTAAGCCGCGCCCATCGGCTTGCTGTTGAAACGTTCGGTAAAAAAATCGCCGATTGTCATCAGACGAAGCCGTCGATACCAGGGGCCGATAATCCAGTAAAAAGGAGTGATAAAAAGCCAGAGCAACACCGCCCAGATACCGCTCATTCCGTTGCGGAAAGACTCCCGGGCGACACTTACCGGCATGTCCGAACTCGTTCCCGCGCCGAACTGCAAGAAAATGGAAAACATTCTGCCGAAACGCCTGCCGCCCAGGAAAAAATCCTCGGTTCCCCGGATGCCACGCATCGTCCAGATCCCGATACCGGCGACCAGCAACATATACACCACGATGACCAGTAAATCCAGCCAGTGCATTCCGAGCATAAGGCTTTCCTCTTATTAAGAGATTATCCGGCAGGGAGAAAGCGACCCGCTTTTAAAGTCGGTTTTCCCGGTTCGGGGAAACATTCCATTGCGGCGCAAAAGTCCGTGCAATATTCAGCTCAGCACATCCTGGGGACAAGCGCGTCTTGCCACTGCAAAACGGTTCATTAAAAGAAGATTATACCGTGCCGATACTCGAACGGCGGGCTTACGGAGATCTGTTACCCGGCATGGTTACCGAACGGAAAAAAAGGCGAGACAGCTCACACATGCCTCGCCTTCAACTCGCTGTTCGCAATAGGCTCAATCCTATTTGAGGACAACCATAAGGACCGAGCAAGAAAAAAGCCGATAATTTCGAGTTTACAAAGACGTTCGCATTAAAATTCGGCAGGCAAGGCCCGGATCAACAGGGCCCTGCCTGCCGATATTACCGTGTTCCTACAACATGTACCGCCTTGGGAGTTATTTCAGCAGTACCATCTTTCTGGTCTGGTAGAAATCACCCGCTTTCATGCGGTAGAAGTAAACGCCGCTGGAGACATTGCGTCCAGTTACGTCCGTACCATCCCAGAACACGTTGTAGGTACCCGCGTCCCGTAAACCTTCAACCAGGGTACGTACCAGGTTTCCGCGGAGATCGTAGATTTTCAGAGTCACGTGCACCGCAGAGCCTTCCCCCACGGTGAAGCTGATCGTGGTGGACGGGTTGAACGGGTTAGGACTGTTCTGGCTCAAAGAGACGGCCTTGGGCAGGTCGGCTACCGCCGTCCGTCCATACAGAGCGATACGGAAAGCGGCCTCCTGCTCCTCGGTCAGGTTCATCTTGGACATCATTTCTTCGATGTACTCGATGTCACTCTGGCTCAGACCCTCCATCTTTTGGGCCTGAATCTCATCGGTAGCCGAGGCGAGCTGAGTCGAGGCGGCGTCCGGACAGGTGCCGTCCTGCATCTTGATCAGGAACATGATCGCATCGTTGATCAGATATTTGCCGTCGCCGTTCCAATCCAGCCTCGCTATGTCTTCCGGATGGTCACGTGCATACAGCAGGTAGGCGATCACGTCGTTGATCAGGATATTACCGTCACCGTTGAAGTCGCAAACCGGACCTGCGGCTTCTCCTTCTTCCTCGGCGGTGAGGAAGTCATCCGGCTCCAATGCAGAGCT
>CAZSTM010000118.1:0-9560 GCA_964609635.1 uncultured Gemmatimonadales bacterium | reverse complement strand
GTTTCCAATTATAAACAGGTCGATCGCAGCGGAAACTACATTCCTGCCAATTACGCCCGCAATGTGATGAACTCCATGGAGCCGAACGGTATCCTTTTCACCAACGGCGACAATGACACCTTCCCGCTGTGGTACATCCAGGAAGTCGAGGGGGTGCGCAAGGACTGCCGGGTGGTGAACCTGAGCCTGCTGAATACCAAATGGTATATCAGGCAGATGAGAGACATGGAGCCCAAGGTGCCGATCAGCTACAGCGATGAGACTATCGAAAAAATGCAGGCGTTTTTCATCGGCAGAAAACAGCAATTCAATTCCGGCGAAATCGAGCTGATTTTTCCGGACAGCTCGGTCATCTATGTCAAGGACCTGGTGATTCTTGACATCCTGCGCACCAACAACTGGCGTAAGCCTATTTATTTCACCACCACCACACCGACCCATAACCGCTGCCAGCTTGACCCCTACCTGGTCCAGACCGGGGCGGTCTACAAGGTAAATCCGCGCAGGGCCGACAGCCTGGCGGCGAAAGACACGCTGAACCTGGTCCAAATAAGCAACAGCGGCATCCATTTCGATGTGGAGACCAGTCGCAGGCTGCTTTACGAGTCATACAATTACGATTCTTTTTTCGATGATTCCGAAAATCGTGATGATACGGACAAACGACTGGTGCAGCATTTCGCCTTCCCTTATTCTGTTCTCGGGCAGATTTACCTCCAGCGGAATCAGCTCCCGGAGGCGATCACTGCCAACTTAATGGCCCGTCAGTTCATGCAAGACCGTCACCAGTTCAATTTAGTCCTGGCCAATCTCTACGCCCGCAACCACCAGTACGAGCAAGCCTGTGCTTTTATGGACTCCCTGGTCCGTTTCACCGGGGATAAAAGTCCACACCTCTTCATGCATATGGCCCAGATGGCGCTCGACAACGGCGATGCCCAGGCCTCCCGGAAGTTCATGGAGATGTGCATCGAGTTCTTCCCGGACTACAAGGATGCCTATGCCAACCTGTTCATGGTGCATAATACGGCAGGTGACAAGAATGCGGCCATCCAGACGGTCGAAAAATATCTCAGCCTGTTTCCGGAAGACGATGTGGTGAAAGAGGAACTTAACCGCTTCCGGGAAACCGGCGAGTTCGACCTGAAAAAGGCTTTTCAGATTCCTGCCCCGTAGAGGATGCAACAAAACCGCTTGCTTTTCAAGTTACCGGGCCCCGGGCGGCTGAACCGCTCAGGGCCTTGAATTATCCGCTTAATTAACCTGCTTTCCCTTGCCAAGAGGTTAAAATCATGCAGTCAAATAACCGGTTTAAGGATAAAGCAAAAGGTATTCGACTGCCAGGCTGCGGATTCTTTCTGATTACCGTTGTTCTATTTGTGAGCTTTGGCTGCACGTCCCGGCCGATCGAAAACACCGGTCCTCTCAGGGTCAATCCTGAAAATCCCAGGTATTTTACCGACGGAAGCGGCAAGGCGATCTACCTGACCGGCTCGCATACCTGGGCCAATCTGCAGGAAATAACCAAAGAATCCGAGCAGTCGGCTTTCGACTACGATGCCTACCTGGACTTTCTGGTCGAACACAACCACAACTTCACCCGTCTGTGGACCTGGGAGCATACCTCTCGGGCTTCCTGGGCGGACGACACCCTCAAGGTGTTCTACGGCTCACCCAATCCCTACCCGCGCACCGGTCCCGGCACGGCCCTGGACGGACGACCCAAGTTCGATCTCGACCGGTTCAATCAGGCTTATTTCGACAGGCTTCGCCGCCGGGTCGCCGCCGCAGGGCAGCGGGAAATTTACGTGATGATCATGTTATTCGAGGGTTTCAGCGTGGAGAAAAAAGGCGACTCAAAAAAAGATCCTTCCAAGGGGAATCCCTGGAAAGGGCACCCTTTCAACCGGCAGAACAATATTAACGGGATAGACGGTGACCTGGACGGAAATGGAGAAGGGCAGGAAATTCAGACCCTGGCCGACCCGGCCGTGACCTCGAGGCAGAAGGCCTATATCAGAAAAGTCTTGGACACTGTCAACGACCTGGATAACGTGCTGTACGAGATATGCAACGAGAGCGACACCGCTTCTTACAACTGGCAGTATGAAATGATCGATTATATCCACCACTATGAACGCAGCCTCGAAAAACAACACCCGGTGGTAATGACAGTTCCCTGGCCGGGTGGAGACAACCGCCGACTTTTTGCCAGTGGGGCCGAGGCGATATCGCCCAACCGGGATGAAAATAATGATTACAGGAACGACCCGCCTGCCGCCGACGGCAGTAAAATTATCCTTAGCGACACCGATCACCTGTGGGGAATCGGAGGCAATGCGGTCTGGGCCTGGAAGAGCTTTTTGAGAGGGCTCAACCCTGTTTTTATGGACCCCTGCGAACCGTTACCCGGATATCCCTCAAGTTTAAATCTTCCCGATCTCCAGCAGTGGCAATCGCTCAGGAGGAGCCTGGGTTATACCCGCTATTTCGCCCAGAGGATGAACCTAGTGGAAATGGTCCCGCGCGGCGACCTGGCTTCGACGGGTTATTGCCTGGCTAATCCGGAAAGCGAAAAGGCGGAGTATCTGGTTTATCTGCCGGAAGGCGGTTCTGTGAGTGTCGATCTGTCGGCAACCGGCGGGGAGCTTATGGTGGAATGGTTCAGCCCCGCAATCGGCGCGACTACCGACATCTGGAGTATTACCGGCGGCGCCGAACGTTCCTTTACCAGTCCATTTAGCGGTCATGCCGTCTGCTATATCCATGCACGGCAACCATGACCTTAATAACATACTCCTCCCCGGTCGAGTCTGCTTCATCCGGAGTAGTCATTATGAGCCTTCGGCTCACACGGAAACAATGAAAACTTATCTGCATTCAACGGGCACAGCCATCCGCTCCACTCGCAGCACTCGGTGTCGCACTGCGTGTGGATGTGTCGTTCTGCGCACGAATCTCCGCCATGGGTGTGCTTGGCTCCGGTTCGCTGCGCTCCGGTTGAAACCCTCCCCTGCAATACACCTGTATTTTCGGATCAGGATCACTTACTCTGTGTTAATCTGCGAAATCTGTGGATAATAAACGCCATGAACTCATACTGGCTGCACGGCTGGGCCACGGACAGGCTCGTTTTTAAAGAGATTGTCGACCGACTTCCCGCTCCGTTCAACTCCGGAGCCAAAAGCTGCGACTTGCCGGGTTTCGGCGCTGCCCGGCCCCTCGGCAAGACAGAGAGCTACGCCGGGCGTATCCTCGGCGAAATCGCAGCCGTCAGTTCCGACGGCGAGGGCGTGGCCCTGGCGGGTTGGTCCCTGGGAGCGCTGGTCGCCCTGGAAGCGGCTTATGCCCTGGGAGAAAAACTGCGCGCCCTGGTTCTGATCTCCGCCTGCGGGCGTTTCAGCCGCAGCATGGAAAACCCGCATGGCACCGACCCGCGACGGATCGAGGTAATGCGCCGCCGGCTGGAGAAAGGGTATAATGCCGAAGTACTGGAAGAGTTTTTCCGCAGTATGTTCCACTCTTGCGATCCCTGCGAGTGGGAACGCTTCCGGCAGGAATTCCGGCCCGGGTACCTCGACCAGAGCCCCGAGCCGTTGGCGGAGGGTTTGCGCTACCTGGCCGAGACCGACCCGGGCGTCCACGCGAGGCGGATAAATGCGCCGGTTCTCATCCTCCACGGAGGGCGGGATGTGGTGATCGATCGGCGCTGTGCACGGGCCCTGGAGCGCGCTCTGCCGAACGCCGGCCTGGTGCTGTTCGAGGATGCCGGTCACATGCCCTTTCTGGGCCGGGAAAATGATTTTGCCGCGCTTATCGGCGACTTTTTCAAGGCCGGCACCTCCGGTCAACCAGGGGATGCGGGATTCCTCCACTCAAAGACAAGCCCCAAGCGAGGCGCCGGTGGCTGAAAACTTAATCAACAAGAAAATCCTGGCTCTTCATTTTTCCAGAAGCGCTCCCCGCTACGAAATGAATGTCGGGCTGCAGAGGGAGATCGCCTATCAGTTGGCCGAGTGGGCTTTTCCGCCGACAGTCCGGGAAAACCTCGATACCCCGCGGATGCTGGAGATAGGCTGCGGCACCGGGCTGCTGAGCGCTTTTCTGCTGGAGCGCATCAGTTGCGAAACCCTGGTGGCGCTCGACCTTTCCGGCGGGATGCTCGAACAGGCCTGTCTGAACCTGCGGCAAAACTCACCGCAGGTCAGGCTGGTCCTGGCAGATGGAGAACAGCTCCCGCTTTCCGAAGGCGCTTTCGACCTGGTAGCCAGCAGCACCACCTTCCAGTGGTTCAACGACCTGGAGCATGCCCTGGCGGGTATCCGCAGGGTCCTGCGGCCCGGGGGCCGGCTGGTTTTCGCCACCCTGGTCCGGGGAACCTTCCGGGAACTGAAACAAGCCTATCGCGCCGCCGCCGGCAGGCTGGGCATCCGCCTGGCTGCGAGCCGCTTCGGCCCCGCTCTGCCCGGTGCGCGGGAAATCACCGACATGCTCGCCCGGCTGGGCTTCTCAGCTCCGGACGTAAAAGAGCAGACCAAGCTCGAGTATTTCCCCACGGCGCGCCACTTCCTGCGCTCGATTAAAGCGCGCGGGGCCAACAACCCGAACTTCCGCCCGATGAGCCTGTCCGTTGAAAAAGCCCTGCTCGAGAGAATGATGGATTTCTACGATGAGCGCTTCCGGGTGGACGGCCTTACCTTTGCCACTTACCAGGTAGTTTTCATCCAGGCCCAACGAGGGGATGAAAGATAAAAAAGAAGTCAGGAGCCAGAAGTCAGGAGTCGGAAGGAAAGAAAATCCCCGCATCCCCCTTTGGCAAAGGGCGACTGAGTCAGTAATGTCCGGTTAGAAAATTGCAGGGGAGAGAATTTTCCCCATACTTAAGAGATTTCATAGAGGCCTGGTTTATAACACACCCCGCCCGCATGCTGCGGGCACCCCTCTTGGTAGAGGGGACTTTTTCAATCCCATCCGCACCGCAGAGACTTCGGTAAAGGGGAGGTGGGGCCAAATCCCCTCTATTAAGAGGGGAAACAGGGGTGTGTCATCTTTAGAGCTTAAATTTCCAAGCTCTTTACTAAATTGCTTCTGATGCAAAAACCTAACCGGACAGTACTGGGACTGAGTGGGATTTGACAAGAGGAGATTACACACCCCGTCCGCTAAAGCGGACACCCCTCTTAAGAGGGGATTAATCCGTGCAGTCTGTGGACAGTAAATTTAAACAACAGGCTTAATAATGCCGCTTTCCGGCTTTTTTATTACCGGCACCGATACCGGCGTGGGCAAAACCGCCATCGGGGCCGCCCTGTTGTATCTGATGCGTCAGCACGGCATTAGCGCGGCACCGGTAAAACCGGTCCAGACCGGGGTGGCGCCCGGGGAGCCCGGAGACCTGGAGATTTACCTGAAAACCTCCGGGCTCGCTCCGAGTCCTGAGGAGCGCACACTGATGAACCCCTACAGGTTCCGCCTGCCGGCCTCGCCGCACCTGGCGGCCGAAACCGAGGGCGCGGCGGTCGATCTGCGGCATATCGAGCGGGCCTGCCGGACCCTGGGCAGGTCGTACCAGGCCCTGGTGGTGGAGGGAGCAGGCGGGCTGCTGGTGCCGCTTTCCCGCTCGGTTACCACTGTAGAGCTTGTCCGCAGGCTGAAACTTCCCCTGCTGGTGATCGCCCGGGCCGGGGTGGGCACGATCAATCACAGTCTGCTCACTCTCAAGGCCGCCGAAGATGCAGGACTTGAGGTGGCGGCCCTGGTGCTCAACCGCACCCCGGATGAAAATTATCTGGAGGAAGCGGCGGCGGACAACCGGGCGATTATCGCAGAGCTTTCCGGGGCCGAGGTCTGGGAAGCCCTGCCCCTGGTGCCCGGCGCCGGAGAGAGGGCGGAGGCCACCCGCGAGCTTGCCGGGCACCTGGAGGCCGCCGGGGCGGGAAAGATGATCGAGCGGTCTTTAACCTCTTAAACCTGTGTTTTCCAGGCTGTGACCCGGCAACCGGTCTCGCTATCTCCACTCACCCCCCGGCCAACGTCCTGGAGACCGCTTCCAGGGCGCGCTCGAAATCCCCATCGGACAGCGCGGCGGAAAGGGAAAAGCGGATTCGGGAAAAACCCTCCGGCACGGTCGGCGGCCGAACCGCCGGGGCGAATATGCCCTCGGAGCGTAATTTCCCGGCCAGCTCCAACGCTCTTTTCTCCTCACCCACCAGCGCCGGAACTATCTGGGTCGAGCTTTGGAGGGTATCCACGCCCAGGTCTTTCAGATGCTCTCGGAAACGTTCCGCCAATACTGCCAGCCGCTTACGAGAGCTTTCGGCCTCGCGGACAATCCCGACCGCCGCGACCAGGGCGCCCACCACCGAAGGCGGCACCGCGGTAGAGAAAATAAACGAGCGGCAGGTATTGACAAGGTAGTCCCTCACGGATGAGCCGGCGGCCACATAGGCCCCGCCCACCCCGAACGCCTTGCCCAGGGTACCCATTACCAGCACCTGCTCGGCATCCAGCCCGGCTTGGGCGGCCAGGCCCCTGCCCTGCGGACCCAGCACGCCTACCGCATGGGCCTCATCCGCCAGAAAAAGCGCCGAGTTCTCACGGCAGATACCTGCCAGATCGACCAGAGGCGCCCGGTCGCCGTCCATGCTGAACACGCTGTCGGTCACCACCAGGGCGCGGCCGCTCGAACCCCGGTCTTTCTCCAGGAGATGTTCCAGATGGGCCGGGTCGCGATGGCGGAAGCGCCTGAGGGTCGCCCTGCTTAAAACCGCCCCGTCATACAGGCAGGCATGGCAGAGACGATCCAGGTAAACCCGGTCTCCCCGGCCTGCCAGGGCCGGGATAACCCCCACTCCCGCTGCATAACCGGAACTGAAAACCAGGGCCGTCTCGCATCCGTGGAACCGGGCAAGCTCGCTTTCCAGGCGCTCGTGCAGTTCGGTGGTGCCGCAGACAAGCCGCGAGCCTCCCGCCCCGGCGCCCCAGCTTGAGGCAGCTTCCGCGGCAGCGGCCGCCAGGCGTGTATCATATCTCAAGCCCAGGTAATCATTGGAGGCCAGGTTCACCAGCTCCCGTCCCTCCACCACTATCCGACCTGGCCCTGCCGAGCGACCCACACCGGTCAGAATCCGCAAACGGGATTTTTCCTCTTGCTTCCGCAGGTAATCTTCGGCGAAATCCTGGAACCGGTTCATACTTTTTCCGCGTTCAGGTGAAGAAAAAAGGAACTAAGATACAAAGGCAAAAACAGTTGATAGCGGTCAGTTGTTAGTGGTTCGTCCCCGCTTCCACCCACCAGCCACTAACAACCAGCAACCAGCAACTTTATCACTTGGTGGTAAATCTGTCTGAAAATAAAAGATCAGCGGATACCCAGTTCTTTCAGCGCCCGGTAGCAGCAAAGTTCGGGATCGCCGACTCCCTCCAGACAGAACAACTGGCGGCTTATCCGGGGACCGCCGGTGCGGCCGTGACGGGCCACATCCACCAGGCGGCCGCGCTCGCAGCTCAGGCAGCGATCGCTCTGCTCACCGACTACATTTGCCGTGCGGGCCGTTACCAGCGCCTCGCCGGTATCAGGCAAGCTGCGGCTCTCAGCTCGTTCAACAAATTCCACCGACCTGGGTTTGACCAGCACCAGCCGGCCGTTGTCGAGGGTAAGCTCGGCCTCGAACTCCAACAGGTCGCCGCGGGCAAGCTCCAGCCTGGCGCGAGCTCCCGGAGACAGACTCAGATAAACCAAATCCTCGAAATGAGTCCGGCCCAGGTAACACTCGGCGAAATTGGCCAGAAAGCCCCGCAGCGAGACCCGGCTGCGGTTGTGGTAAACATCTTTCCGCAGCAGCGGACCCACAAAGTTTACCCGGCCGTAGACCTCGAGACGGCGGCCCAGGTTGCTCTCGAGCCAGTTTTCGAAATCCTCGAGCTCCAGCTCGAACCGCTCGAACTCGGCTCCGGAGAGCAAAAGCACCGGCACCTTGTGAATTTTCTCATCCACAAAGTATCTGCATCCCTGGCAGTTTTTACCGGCATGCTTGTAGCCTTTCTTGCAGGTAGCGCCTTTATCCAGCAAGCGGCAGCGCCACTTGAAATAAAAACATCCATCCGGCAGGCACTGCTTGACCTTGAGCACGTGGTAAACACTCACTCTGCCGGCAAAAGTTTCGTGCGACTGGAGTTTGCAGCGGTAAACATCGAGCCGTTTATACTGGTTGATCATCGTTGAACCTTTGAAAATGGATCCATCCCTGGACTTATCTGCCGGCCAAAAGGGACCGCAATGAAAATGTGGCCTCCCCACCCAGCGATCAATGAAAAAATAAATATGTAGAAAAACCGACCGGTTTTCGTTATATTCTTAGGGAGTTAAACCCAACTTCTGCAAACAGGATCGCCGGCAAGGCGACAGCCGCAAAGACAGGTCTAATCAAGCAAAGGCGGATACGAGATGGATTCAGTGATCCTGAGCTCTATGGTTACCCTGGGGTTGCTTGGCCTTATTTTCGGGGGCGGGCTGGCCTATGCTTCCAAGAAGTTCGCCGTGGAAAAAGACCCCCGTCTGGCCAAAATTATCGACATTCTGCCCGGTACCAACTGCGGCGGCTGCGGCTATCCGGGCTGCAACGGTTTCGCCGAGGCGGTGCTCAAAGGCGAAGCCCCGGTTACCGGATGCACTGCCGGAGGCAAAGAGGTCGCTGAAAACCTGGCCAAGCTGCTGGGTCGGGAGCTGGATGAAATCGTTCCCATGTTAGCGGTGGTACAGTGCCAGGGAGGCAATGAACAGGCCAAAGACCGCTATGAGTACCACGGGACAGCCAATTGCGCTATCGCTCACATGACCGGCGGCGGGCACAAAGCCTGCGCCTATGGCTGCCTGGGGTTTGGTGATTGCGAGCGTGCCTGCCCGTTCGATGCCATTACCATGACCGAAAACGGCCTCCCATTTGTCGATGAAGATAAGTGCACCGGCTGCGGCACCTGTGTTACCGCCTGCCCGCTGGATATTATGAAAATGATCCCCACTACCCAGCAGGTGTATATCGCCTGTGTCAATCCGGGAAAAGGCAAAGCGGTCAAGTCGGTCTGCTCGGTGGGCTGCATCGGCTGCACGCTATGCGCCAAGGCCACCCCGAGCGGTGCGATCAAGATGGACGGCAACCTGCCGGTGATCGACCCCTCGGGAACCGACCTGGTTATCGCCGTGCATAAATGCCCGACTAAGAGTCTGGTTGACCGGGTCGAGGTCCGGGCTAAAGTTTCGATCGACACCACCTGCGACGGCTGCGGGGAATGCCGGAAAATCTGCCCGGTCAAGGGAGCTATCGAGGGCGAGGACGGCGGACGGCACCAGGTGGTATTCAACAAATGTATCGGCTGCGGGATCTGCATCCCGGCCTGCCCGAAGCAGTCCATCCTCGTGGTGGGCGCGCTCGGTTACCTCGAGGAAAAACACCCCGGCAGCAAACGTGCCGTTTGATCATGATGGCGGACCTTTAGTGAAATCCCAAAACCTTAGCAACCGGCCCGGATGATCAAAAATATCTGGAACCGCCGCATACGTG
>CAZSTM010000117.1:1448-9576 GCA_964609635.1 uncultured Gemmatimonadales bacterium | reverse complement strand
CAGGGAAGGCGACCGTCTGAGCGCTCTGGAATTCTGCCGGCTGGCCCGCCAACAACTGGGAGATCTGTACTCCCTGTATGCCGAGACGGACCGGGAAAAAACCACACAGCGCCTGAGTTTCCTGGAAGCCGGTCTGGAAAAATATCCGGCGGACCTGCCACTCATCAGGTGAGTAACGCGCCACAGGCTTGCCTGTGGCAGAGAGCACCAAGGCCTATCTGCCGAACTATGAATGCGGTATTTAAACGGAAGGTTGCCTGGCGATGGAATCAAACCCCCGGTTTGTCACTCCGGCCAGTCGGGCGGAAGAGTCTCGGTGGTCGAGTACTCCTCCCAAAGCTTCATCGCTCTTTCATCGTTAGTGTGACGACCCACCCACCGGCTGAGGAATGCCGAAGCCATCACTTTCTTGCCCATCGAATCGTATAGCCGGATCAACTTCTGAAAACCCAGTTGAAAATCCGGATCAACTTTCACCGACTCCAGAAGCATATCGGTTGCCGGCAGACTGTCCGTGTTGGCCAGAGCGATTTTAGCCAAACCGGCCCATTTCAATGGATCGCCGGGAAAATGCTTGAAATAAGAGTTCATAAACTCTTTGGCACTTTCGTACTCACCGGCCCAGGCCAGGGTTACGGCAAACGAATGGAGCGACTCCCTGTAAGAGCGGCTGAAAAACTCGCACTGGCGGAAATTGTCTCCGGCCTCCCTGACTTCTTTTCGTTCGATCAAGGCCCGACCCAGCACCTCATGAAGTACGGCGTAATAATTGAGCATCCGCTCATGGGCTTCCGGATGCCGCTCGAGATCTTTGACTGTAGTGTGGAACCTGTAGACCAACCACAACAATTGCTTTGTCTTGGGGATTTCAATCGCAAGCGACCCCCCATCCTGTCGCCAGTAATTCAGACTGTCCGCGGTGCTCAGTGGATCCTTTTCCAGCAACCGGACCCCCAGCCCCTGACGAGCCATGTAACGCTGAAGACCCGCCAAGCGATCTGTGGGCACCTGATTGGAAAAATAAACCGGCCGCTTGAAACCATTGGCCCGCAGAATGTCGATAAGGGCCAACTCGCGGACATTGAGCATCGTGTTCTTAGGATAAACCACCTGAAGCTCTCCTGCGATAACAGGCATGGCTTCTTCCAGGCGTACCGCTCGAAGACGATCGATACCGGCATCACTGTATGTGAGCGGCATGGGCGGGTCGGACTTTTTCAGGTCCTTGATATATGTCCCAACCGACATCCATAAGTAGTTGGCAATAATTCTATCCGTTTGTTTAGATAATACCTTATTTACATAAACATTCGGATAGTATTCAAGATCATTGTTTACAAAAAGGATGGCATTTTTCTCAATTCCGCTCAGCAAATTACTCGCCAGGTCCCGCACCACGAAAAAGCCCGACATATCCGATCTTTGCCAGTGCAGAGGAACGAAAGACAAGGGCGCAATCAATAATACAGTCCATATGGCACCGTTGGTAAGCTTGTGCAGTTTGCCGCCGTCGATCTGTATCTTTTTCATAAGCCGGCCGACCAGAGCCATCAAGTCTTTTCGCAAGAAACTCAGCCCGGTAACCACAAGTGACCCGAAAAGCAGGAAAAAGAAAACAAATAAATGGTCCAGATCCCTCGGCTCGTGCTTCCAGGGTTCGGGAACCTTGTCCAGGGCCTGATCCGGACCCAGACGGGGGTTGGCCAGCCACAGCACGGCCAGCGCGGAAACGGCCAGCAGCACCAGAATCCCTGCAAGTAACTTCCTGTCGCGTAACCACATTCGCACCATGGCATAGTGAAATACGAGCAAAGCCGCCAGAGCCACCAGCCAGTGGCCCGCCTGCATGTTCATGTAGTTCAACAGCAGGGGCACCTGGTAGTAAAAGAAATTAGCCTTGCGCGATAATGAGCCTTTGAGTGCATCCTGGTGGAAAACATAATCCCAGAAATCTTTTGATAAAAACTCCGGCGACTGGCCGAGGCCCACATCCAGCAGCGGACGAAGCCAGATGTACAAGTACAAGCTCAACCCGATGAAAAACAAAAAGATCATCGGACCGAGGTTCGCTTTCATGGTCCGGCTTGCCCTGTCGCCGGCCAGGAGAAAAAGTGCCAGGCCGGCCATGCTGAAAATAAAAACATAGTTATGGCTGAAAGCCAGTCCCAGCAAATAACTCCAGAACAGGACCAGGGCGCCGCTGTTTTTACTGCCCTCGTGAACTCTGAAAAGCATCCACAGTGAAAAGACAACCAGAAAGAGGTTGAAACTTTCAGGTCCCGCCACCACGGAGAGTGCCCAGATCGAGGGCATGGCCGAGATAAACAAGGTTCCTGCCGCCACCAGCCAGCGTGCGCCCTTGCTCCGGTTTATATCAGGAATCACTCTTTCGACCAGTCGGTCGATCAGCGCAAAGCAAAGAGCTGTGGTTGCCGCACCACTGAGCATCGAAACCAAATTTACTGCCGCCGCCGGTTCAAGAAACCATAGGCAAACCTTAGCCGAAAAAGCGCCGACAAGCAGGTAAAGCAGATTGCCCGGTGCATAGGGTAACCCGAAAAACAGAGCGTTCACCACCCACGAGGGCGAATTCCATACTCCCAGGGTGGGAGCCAGTGTCAAACCGTAGATCGCCAGGGAAAACACAAAAACCAGCCAGGTAAATCGTGTTCTATTCATTTTAGTGGTACACTCCTCCAGTAGCTCTCCCAGCAGGGAAATTTTAGGAAATCGTTATTACTATGTTATTCGGCAGGCAACAGACAGAGTTTGTCAATCTATCTTCAGCTCACTAAATCGGGCGGCCACCGCCGCGGCCCGGGATACCGGGCCTACATCGTGCACTCGCAGGCAATTCGCGCCGGCCAGAGTAGCCACCGTACAGGCGGCCAGGGTGCCCTCCAGTCTGTCGGCCGGTTTTGTCAGACCGGCCTCAGCCATGAACGACTTACGCGAAGGCCCTACTACCAGCGGCCGACCCAGAGGTAAGAATTCTCCCAATCCGGCGATCAGCCGGTAGCTATCCTCGGCAGACTTGCCAAACCCGATTCCGGGGTCCAGCACCACGCGCTCCGGTTCGATTCCTGCTGCGGCGGCGCTCTCCAGGCGCTCGACAAAAAAGCCGTAAATCTCGGCCATCAGGTTCTCGTAGCGGGTGTCCCGCTGCATGGTTTGCGGCTTGCCCCGCATGTGCATTATCACGTAACCCACGTCGAGACCCGCCACCGCAGCCAACATATCCGCATCCAGCAGCCCGGCGCTCACATCGTTGACAATATGCGCTCCGGCTTCCACCGCCGCGCGCGCCACGGTCGCCCTGTAAGTATCGACTGAAATCAGCACTTCCGGCAGCCGCTTCGCTATCTCGCTGATAACCGGTACTACCCGGGCTTTCTCTTTATTCTCATCCATCGGCGCAGCACCCGGCCGGGTCGACTCACCGCCCACATCTATAATATCCGCCCCTTGCTCGAACATCCGCTGCGCTTGCTCCAGAGCCGAGTCCTCGTGCAGGTAGCGGCCTCCATCGTAAAAAGAGTCCGAAGTGACATTCAGGATACCCATGATCCAGGGGCGCCCGGAGGTTTCTAGCCGCCTCGAACCCCCGACTTTCCAGATGGAAGCGCTTTTGTCCGTCATTATGGCCTCCAGACTCTCCGGCACGGCCACCGCACCTGGTCGGGTAAGAGCGGTAGCTCGAACCGCCCGGCACAAAGCTGATACAATTAAAGGAGGGTAATCCCCTCCTTCAGTTCCGCCCGCCGCTCGAACGGCCGGGCCCTTCCTCCCCGTACTAAGTTGCAAATCCGTTGTGCGGGGTTGAAAGAAGGAATAAAGCCGTTTTCATCCGGCTTCAGTCCTTGCTTTTCAACTTCTTGCCGGTTTCATCGCTTTCCAGGGAACCCGCCTTCGGAGAAAGGTTATCATCCAAAGTGGAGACCGCTTCCTTTTTCTTTCTTGACGAGCCTGCTCTTGCCGCCGGCAGGTCGTGCCGATCTGCGATCTTCTTCTCTTCAGCCTTCGCCTTGCCTGCCGGCCGTAAGGTTTTCTTCGCCTTTTTGGCGGTTTTCTTGCCCCGTGAAACTTCGTCGGACCTGTTATCCGGCAGCTTGTCACCGGCAATGATAAGGTCTATTTCCTCGGCATCCAGCACTTCCCTTTCCAGGAGAGCCTCTGCCATGGCTTCCAGTGTCTTGCGGTTGGTGCGCAAAATATTCATCGCTTCGTTGTAGGCCCATTCGATCTGCTTTCGCACCTCCCGGTCGATCAAGCGCGCGGTGGCCTCACTATAATCCTGGTGCTGGGCGATCTCGCGTCCCAGGAAGATCTGTTCCTCTTTTTTGCCGAAAGTTAGCGGCCCGAGCGCCTTACTCATCCCCCAGTTGCAGACCATTTTGCGAGCCAGCTCCGTGGCGCGCTCCAGGTCGTTGCCCGCTCCGGTGGTCATCTCTTCCAGCACCAGTTCCTCGGCACACCTTCCACCCATAAGAGCTGTCAGGTTGTTCAGGCACCATTTTTTGGAGTAGAGGTGACGGTCTTTTTCGGGAAGGAAATGGGTAACCCCCAGGGCCATGCCGCGTGCTACAATGGTGACCTTGTGCACCGGATCCGCTCCAGGGGTGAGTTTCTGCACCAGGGTGTGGCCCGACTCGTGGATGGCGATCTGCTTTTTTTCTTCATCGCTGATAACCATGCTCTTGCGCTCGGCTCCCATCATCACCTTGTCCTTGGCATCCTCCAGGTCTTTCATGGTCACTTTTTCGCGATTGCGGCGCGCAGCCAGAAGAGCCGCCTCGTTGACTATGCTTTCCAGCTCGGCCCCGCTCAGACCCGGTGTGCCCTTGGCCAACACTCCCACATCCACATCCCCGCCCACCAGAATGTTTCTCAGATGCACTTTTATAATTCCCTCGCGGCCCCGTACATCCGGCCGGTCGACCACGATCTGACGGTCGAAACGCCCGGGTCTCAAGAGTGCGGGATCCAGCACATCAGGACGGTTAGTTGCGGCCAGGAGAATCACTCCCTCGTTGGATTCAAAACCGTCCATCTCGACCAGCAGCTGGTTCAGGGTCTGCTCGCGCTCATCGTGCCCCCCACCCAGTCCGGCTCCACGGTGACGGCCCACTGCATCGATCTCATCGATAAAAATTATGCACGGCGCGTGCGACTTACCCTGCTCGAACAGGTCCCGCACCCGGGAGGCGCCCACCCCCACAAACATCTCCACAAAATCGGAACCGCTCATGCTGAAAAAGGGCACATCCGCTTCCCCGGCAACCGCCCGGGCCAGCAAGGTCTTACCGGTTCCCGGAGCTCCAAGCAGCAAAGCTCCTTTAGGTAACCGCCCGCCGAGTTTCTGAAACTTGCGCGGCGCCTTGAGAAATTCGATTATCTCCTCGAGCTCGTTCTTGGCTTCATCACATCCCGCCACATCCTTGAAAGTAACTTTCGGCCGATCTCCGGAGAGAAGTTTCGCCTTGCTCTTGCCGAAAGAAAACGCCCGGCCCCCGCCCGATTGGATCTGACGGAGGAAAAAAAGCCAGAAAACTATCAGCGCCACCCAGGGCAGCCAACTCACCACCTGCGTCATCCAGTTCACCGATGGAGGCCGGCTTTTTATCTCGATTCTGGCTTCATGCAGAGTGTTTACCAGAGAGGGGTCCTCGAAAGGCAGGTATGTCTGAAATTTCATAGCGCTCGCAACTGTCTCGCCGCCCCGAATTTCCTGCTCTACCGCAGCAAGCCCTTTAAATTCTCCGATAATTTTTTTCTCGATGATAGTTACACTTTTAATCTTTCCCTGCTCGATCTTCTGAAGGAACTCCGAGTAGTCGAGCTCCTGGACATTCTCCTTGCCCGGCGAAAGCAAGCTGAAAATTGTAAACGGCAGTAGAACGATCAACAGCCAGAATGCCAGGTTCTTGGAGAAGTTTGCCCAGCGGGGGCCCTTTCCCTGAGAGTTGCCCGATCTCTTGTTACCGCTACCTGAAAGCCTGGGGGGTGGCTTTTTCCTGCCGCCTGAAGTTTTGGCCATCTCTCTTACCCTTCACATGCAATTATCGTAAGTTCATAGAAAATTTAATATAACCACTAAGAATTTAAGTGTCAATAATCCATGCCCGGCGCACTCATGCTGAAAGCTCTATCCGACGTACCCTGATTCTCAAGAGCGTTTTCGCTCCCGGAACCACCGGCGCCTGTTCGCTCCGGGCCACACCGCAAAGCCAGAGCACCACCCCATGAGCATCCCGCACCACCGGAATCCCGGACCGGGAGCTTGCCGGTACTCGTCTCTCCAGAAAGAGCTTCTTCACTTTCTTGCTGCCGCCGAGACCAAAGGGGCGCATTTTTTCCCCGGGGCTCCAGGTACCGACAGTAAGCGGAAGATCCAGTCCTTCCAGGTCGAACCATTGCTCGTACCAGCCGTCCGGATCGGCTGCCTCGGGAACGGGTGCGCCTGGAAATCGCGATACAGCGGTTTTTTCCAGGTCGAGTTCCCACCAGTTACCACCGAGCAGAACTTTTTTCCCTCCCTCATTCGGCAGTTCATGGGTGGTCCCCTCCCGGGCAGTTACCGAACCGATACTTTCGCAGCGGTCAATAATCAGGCTTTCAAACTCGCGTCTTGCGCGCAGCCTCCCGGGAAGGTCGAGAACGTTTCCGCTTCGCCCCTTGAGGATCAGCCGCTCGAGCGCGGCCAGCGGCCGACCGGAGAGGATAACCCCGCCGCCGGTCATTTCGAACACCACGCGGCGCAGCAGGTAGCGACGCACCAGGGCCGGAATATCCTCTAGCTTAAGGCAATCGATCCTCCGCGCCCATTTATCCCCGGACGTCACCACCTGCCGGCACAGCTTCTCTGTGCGTTCTTCCAGCATGTCGCGCAAGCGGCCGGCCTCATCCGCCAGTACAATCAAGCTATCCCTGAAATGCGGGTCGAACTTTTTCTCGATTCCGGGGATCAGCCGGTGACGCACTCTGTTGCGCAGGTACTTTTCACTGAGGTTGCTGGCATCCTCGGCGAAAGCCACGCCGTGACGGTGCGCGAAACATTCCAGCTCGGCCCTGGACACTTCCAGCAGGGGCCGGATCAGGCGTCCACCCTCGCTTACCAGCGGGATTCCCGCCAGGCCCACCACCCCGCTCCCCGAAAGCATGCGGATCAGAACTGTTTCCGCCTGGTCGTCCCTGTGGTGGCCGGTAGCCAGGCGGCTGCAGGAGCATCGTCCGAAACATTCCCAGAAAAACCCATAGCGCGCCCGCCGGGCGGCATCCTGAATATTGAGTTTCCGCTCTTCGGCAATCGAGGCCACATCGGCATGAGCGCAATTGAACTCGATACCGAGCGCTCTGCAGCGCGACTCGACCAGCTCGCGCTCCTTCTCGGCGGCCTGGCGCCCCCGCAAGCCGTGGTCGAAATGGGCCACGCACAAACCGAAGCCCTGGTCCTCCGAAAGGTTATGCAAAACCTCGAGCATGACCATGGAATCAAGTCCGGCGGAGACCGCAGCCAGCACCCGTTCGCCCGTGCTTACCATCGAATGCTTTTCGAGCGTGCACCCGACCTTGGCAATCAGTTCAAGATTGTCGCTCTTGCGCTGCATGAATCCCGATTTGTCCTCCCGAAAAGCCGGTTATAACCGGGGATAGAATCTCAATTCCCTTGCGATTGTTCTATAACCTTTGAGATAATCTATTCTTAGGAAAGTTAGAGGATTACCTCGATCCTGTCAACAAACCCAAGCAGTCAGGGCTGTCGGAGCTCGTTCCTGCAAAGCAGCGCTCGTGCTGCGCGTTTATTTGCATGAGTCTTCCGGGCAGACTATATTTACCGGAGAAGCCCGAGAAAAACCTTTCACGAAGCCTTACACTCAGGGATCATCGCTCATGGAGACCCGGGAGGTAATCACCGCATTTCTTTTTCGCCACGGCGAGGTGCTCTTTTTTCGGCGCAGCTCCTCGGTGGGCTCCTACCAGGGCCGCTGGGCCGGAGTGAGCGGTTACCTGGAGAGCTCTACGCCCCTGGAGCAGGCATATACCGAGCTGGCTGAGGAAACCGGCCTGAGCCGCGAGGATGTTACTTTCCTCTGCGCAGGCACACCGTTGGGCGTCGTTGACAACGACC
>CAZSTM010000117.1:0-1348 GCA_964609635.1 uncultured Gemmatimonadales bacterium | reverse complement strand
GAGGATGTTACTTTCCTCTGCGCAGGCACACCGTTGGGCGTCGTTGACAACGACCTCGGTGTTCACTGGGTGGTCCACCCGTTTCTGTTCCGCCTCGAGCGGCCGGAAAAACTGCGGCTGGACCGTGAGCACACCGAATGCCGTTGGCTCGCTCCGGCGAAAATGCACTCACTCGATACAGTTCCGATGCTCTATGAGGCCCTGGCCAGAGTACTGCCTTTATGAATAAACGTGCACAGTCCTTTATCAAGCCCAGCCTTGCCCGTGCAATTGCCGAAATCGAAAAGGACAATGTTCACGGTGCCGGTCACCTGGCCCTGAAGAGCCTGGACCTGCTGGCAGATGCAGCCGCCGAACACCTTGAAAGCCCTCAGGGGAAAGGCGCTTTCGATGATTTTTTACGGACTCTCGCCTCCAGGCTAGCTTACAGCCAGAGGGCGATGTGCGTAATCGGCAACCTGCTGGCCCGGGTACTGGACAGATTTTTCAGCGCCAGCGAGGCCCGCCCTGAGGGCGCTGCCCGAACCGCCTCTGTTCTGAGACAGATTGCGGATGAAGAAAAACAGCGCCTGGAGCAGGACCTGGCTCTCCTGGCGGAGAAAGCTTCCGGTTTTCTGGCGGACCGGCTCCCTTCCGGCGGCCGCATTGTAACCATCAGCCACAGCCGGGCGGTTCTCGGCGTGCTCAAACACCTGGCCGACCGTCGGGTGCGGGTCAGTGTGGCCGAGTCCCGGCCGCTTAACGAAGGAGTGGACCTGGCCGGGCGGCTGGCCGGGCTGGGCCTTGCGGTACGGCTCATCCCCGATTGCCTGTTGGGGCTGGCCACCGCCGAGGCGGATGCAGCGCTTATCGGCGCGGACAGCCTGACTCCCGGCGGCGATGTAGTGAACAAGGCGGGTACCCGGCTGCTGGCCCTGGCGGCCCGGGCGGATGGGGTCCCCGTTTACTGCTGTGCTGAGACTCTCAAGGTCATGGCCGCCGAACCGGAGCCTGGAGCCCGGTTTCCCTTCCAGCGGGAGCGGCCGGCTTCGGAGATCGTGGACCCCCGGCCGCAGGGTGTCGAGGTTTTGAACCTTTATTTCGACCGCACCGAGTCAAAACTTATCACCGGTTACCTTACCGAGCGGGGACTGGTGAGCAAAAAAAACCTGCGGACAGTAAGTGCGGAAGCTGCGAAGATATTTAGTAAGAACATTCGGCTGGATTGACAGGGGGATTGTATCGGAAATCGTTTCGAGCTTGGCATTTCAGAGGAGCGTAGAGGCGAGGCATGCCTCGCCGATGTTCGGGCGACCGATCGGTCGCCCCTACGGGCTGGTTCAGCGTGTCTGGAAAAATACGTAATCGA
>CAZSTM010000116.1:5885-9588 GCA_964609635.1 uncultured Gemmatimonadales bacterium | reverse complement strand
TGGCCGGGGATGGATTCCATGTGTTAGCAGCATTCGATGGAAAAACTGGGGTCTCAACAGCTCTTAAGCAGAGACCGGAGATTATTTTATTGAGCTTGCGCATTCCTGAGATGAATGGCCTGGAAGTTCTTAAAAAACTTAAAGAACAAGAGGCCACCCAACGGATCCCGATAGTGATTATGTGCGATTCAAACTCGAGTGTGCTAATCAAAAAGGCCAGTGAAGCCGGAGCCAATGATTACTTATTCAAACCATTCGCTTATAAGCAAGCCAAGGAAAAGATACAGTTGTTTACCTGAGATTCTTCTTTAAGAGCCTTTTAAACCTTTCATCCATCTTCCTGTCAATCAGCTTTTCTATCTGCTCTATTTGCTCTTCAGAAAAAATTCCTTCGCTCCTTGGAGAAGAGGGAACTCCCATCATCATTTCGCCATCGCCGGTAAGTAACCAATTAATATTTACTCCGAGATGGGCCATTCCAATCAAAGCCTTGCTGGAAGGCATTGATAGATTCCTTTCCCATTGAGATACATGGGAAGTTCCCACCCCGATTTTTCCCCCAAAATCCTTTTGACTTAAACCGAGGTATTTTCTTAATTTTTTTATTCTTTCAGAAAAGGGCATAAAAAATAGAGAAAAGGTGTTGACAAAATAAAGATAACCGCATATATTGAAGAAGAAATGAGTACGGAGACTTCTTCTTTATAATATATCCCGATTAACAGGGATTGAAAAGATTTTTTCTAAAAAGACAACAAATGAAATACCGAGAGCCAAGAATAAGAAAGCGTGGAAAAAGCTGGCAGATTAATTATTTCAATCCCGAAGGACGAAGAAGACAGCTTTCCGCAGGGCATTCCCGGGAGGGAGCGGAAAGACTCCGTATAAAGTTTGTCTCCTGGCTGATAGATGGCAAGGATCCGGAAATTGAGCTGGAAAAGGAAAGGGTAAAGCACCGGTTCCAGAAAATTACTATCAGGGAGTTGTTTCCGATTTTCATGGACAGGCATGGCAGAAATCGAAGCCTGAAGACGCAGGAGTCTTACAAGAACAGCTACGGGAACGTCTGTCGATGTCCCCAACTTGCTGATGCTCCCCTGGGCATGATAAATCAGGCCATAGTGCAGGATTACATGAACGCCAGGATAAGACAGGATGGTATCAAGCCTGCAACTGTAAATCGGGAAAAGGCATTCTTATCCGTGATGTTGACAAAGGCAGTGGCTTGGGGATATCTCAAGCGAAATCTCATAAAGGGTATGGAAAAATTTAAAGAACCGAAGAAACGGGATGTGGAATTGACTCCTGACCAGGCGGCACAATTGATTGAGGGACTCCCAACAGGCGAAATGAAAAATATCGTTGCCTTTGCTATTTATTCCGGTCTGCGACTGGAAGCCATTTTGGATCTTAAAATCGAGGATGTCGTTTTTTATGATTTGGGGTCAATTTCCAAGGTGCTAATAAGGGATAAAGGAGGAGAAAGGGTAGAGAGAGTATTGAGTAAACATGCCACTGATATATTAAGGTCTTCGGTCGGGGAGAGAGAGGCAGGTCACGTTTTTATCAATCCCAGGACAGGAAAACGTTTTAAGAAGAGACTGAGCAGCTTCGATAAAGCAGTACGCATCTTGGGTCTGGTTGCCAAGGATGGCAGCAAGCTGCGTTTTCACGACCTGCGTCATGTATACGGGAACTGGCTTCATCAGGCGGGGGTCAGCCTCGATGAACTGAGAGTTCTGTACGGCCACCGGGATCGTGCAACCACCGATAGATATATAACTCCCAATCTGAGGGTAATAAGTGAGAAGCTCTCTTTACAACCGAAGATTTCTCAAGAAAAAAGCCATTGATCTTTAGATCAACGGCTTTTTGGGATGTGACAGGTTTGTGACAGTCATTAAACTCACTTCGTCTGACTACTGTCACAAAACCAGCAAACCCTTGCTATATATGGTTGCCCGACCAGGGTTCGAACCTGGACTCTCCTGATCCAGAGTCAGGCGTGTTGCCAATTACACCATCGGGCAGAAAAGGAGAAATAATTTTCAATAATTTATAAAAAGAAAAAACCGTTGTCAACCGTCACGGTATCTCTAATAACCGATAGATATGGTAGTGACACGGTCGGAGAGGATAAAATCATTCCTCGATTTGCTCCACATCGAAAGCCATTACCCAGCCTTTTTCCCTTTTCCCAGGCAGTGAAACCTCGAACCAGGGATTTTCGCTTGATATCTGAAATAAAATATCTCCTTCGTTCAGGATAGTCAATTCCTGGCTGGAGAGCGATTTGTTTTTGTAAAGTACGATGGTTTTCTTTGTTACCCTCAGTTTTTTCCTATCCCTGTTGTCTATCTCTTTGTAAGCCGTGGAAGTTTCGGAGGCTGTGGAGTCCAGGGCTGCTGCGGTTTCGTCTCCCTGCTTATGGGCTTGGGCGCTGGCGAGGGACTCATAGACTGCCAGTTCGGTCGGAGGACTCCAGAGGCCGAGCATGGAACCCGTTTCATCAAGGCCCGCAATACGGGCGATAAAATACCCCTCGCCCTTAAGGTCCCGGCTGGTGACAGTCTGGCTTCCTCTACCACCTGTGAATTTCTGATTGTAGCTGCTATTGGATCCCGCGCCCGGGTTGGCGGAGTCGGTCTCTGCCTGGGAAACCTCCAGCATTACACCCTCGATCCCGGAAATGCCGCTTACATCCCAGGATATAGCAGCCGCCGTGTCCATAAGGCTTACTTTAGGGGCTTCGGGTATGACCACCGCGGGCTCCTCTTCCGGTGGCTCTTCCTCAGGAGTTTCGATTTTGACAATTAAAGTTTCGGGATCCGACCACCCTCCGATGAAATCGCCCTGAGGGCTCATGGCTCCAACTCGGACAAGATAAGTTCCCACTCCTGCCAGGCCCTCCACACTGGTGTTTTCCTTTCCACGGGCTGCGCTAAGCTTGGGATTGTAGAAGTACTGGTTTACCCGGTCGGGTTTGCTGCCGTTGGGATTGGAAAACTCCACATCGGGCTTGGAGATTTCCACCGCGGCAAATTTGGCGCCCTCCACGTTGGAAACATCCCAGCGGATAGAATATTGCGGTTTATCGAGGCTCACCTCGTTGGGTTCGACAGTCGGTTTGTTGGCGATTGTGTTGATATTGTTGAAGACCACCACCAGCTCGGCTACATCGCTGAAGCGGCTCATTAATTGGCCGTCTGCATCAAGGGCAACCACCCGGAACTGGTAAGTTCCCACTCCCTCGAGATTATTGGCGTTGCCATTCCGCTTGCCGGATGTACTGGTCAGCAGGTTCGGGCTGTAGTAGAACTGGTTTTCTTCATCGATAGCAGCGCCGCGTGGATTCTGGAATTTGCGGTCGGCATGACTTATTTCCAGGGCCACTCCATTGGCACCCAATACATTGGATACATCCCATCCGATATCGTAATTCGGGGTAACAAAGCTGACTGTATCCGGCGTTATTTTCGGTGCATTGGCTACGATTTTACGGTCGATTTTAAGGTCTTCGCGATCTCTTTGGGTATCGAGTCGCCACTCCCGGCGGTCCAGTCTTTCCTGAAAAGGCTGATCTTCCTCACTTCTTTGGGCTGCTTGAGCTTCTTGAGATTCTTGAGCTTTCCGGCGAATCGTCTCCCGTTGTTCTTCTTCCTGGCTGATGCGCACTACCTCATCACGCATGTTTTCAGTGGAC
>CAZSTM010000116.1:0-5875 GCA_964609635.1 uncultured Gemmatimonadales bacterium | reverse complement strand
ACCTGTCCACCTCGCCATAAATAACGTTTCTTTGTTCCGGTGTGAGAGCCTTGACCTGAGTGGTCGGATCTTCCAGGACATTCCGGATATCCTGTTTAAACTTGGTAAAATCAGCAGGATTGACCATCTGGCCTCTGCCGAGTTTATGGAGCATGTTTTCCATTACCGCGTTGAGCCGGGACTTGACCTTTTTGCTGTTGTAGTTGCTGGCGTACTTGTTGTCTTTGAGCATGGTGGACAAATTTCCCTGCATTTTCAGCACCATACGCCTCAGGCTCACCTTGCCGCCGAGATCATCCTCCGCCCGGAAGAGCTCCTGGTTCTGGGATACCTCCTCCATCCGACGCCGGGCTTCCTCCTCGTCATCGATCTGGGTCAGCAGGCCGGTTATTTTCTCGTACAGCGGATGACGGGTGTCAAGCCCCTCGATAATCATTTCCAGGACTCTGCTGGATCTGTCCAGGCGTTTCTCCTTGCGGTAGAAGCGGGCCAGGTCGAGAAAGATCTCAACGTTATCGTCCCCTTTATCCACGTCTTTCTGGATCGCATTCTCAATGGCGCCGAACATCTTCAGGTCCGTGTTCTGCACCGTGTGAAAGGCTTCGCTCAATACCAGTAAGTCATAATTGGTAAGCTCCTTGTCCCCGTCCACATCGCAGGTCTCGACTTTTTCGTCCGGCAGGGAAACATTGAGAAAAACAGTGCGTCCGAGTTCTATCAAGTCGAGCATGTCGAACATTCCATCGAGGTTCAGATCGCCGTTGGTCAACATGTTCTCATCCACAGGCACCTGGGCACTTGCGGGCCTTAACACGGTCAGGGAGGCAATAAGGAGAATCACCCAGAAAGGCAAAAAGCGGGGAAAAGCTCTCTGTGAGACAGGCTTGCAGTTCGTTTTGGCAATCGCCTTCATTTTCCCTCCCATCCGTTGGGATCGGAAAAGAAGAAGGAGAGTAGGATTAAAGGCATCGATTAAATATAATCCCCGGAAAGAAAAAAATCCATATTCCGCCGTTTGTGCGTTTGCTCACTTCCGGAAGAACCTTGGTACCGGTTACAAACCGGTATAAATTACCCCACTCCGTCTTTGAAACGCACCAGTGCGGCATCCAGGCGGGCCAGTACCAGTTTCCGGCCCATCAACGCCATAACCTCGAAAATACCTGGACTTACAGCCATGCCGGTCAGGGCTACACGCAGCGGATGAATCAACTTGCCTGGAGATACTTGCAATTTTTCTGCCAGAGTCCGCAGGAGGTTCTCCAGGGACGTTTCGCTCCACTCGGCCGCCTGCCGCAGTTCATCTTTCAGAGCGCTCAACAGCTCGGCCGTACCGGGTTTCCAGTGCTTGGCCACCGCGGCTTTGTCATATTCCAGCTCAACCGGAAAGAAGTACCTGCTCCGGGGCAGCAGCTCGCCTTTCAGGCGGCAGCGCTGCTTGACCAGATCGAGCACCCGCATCAGATAGTCTTTCCGGCGGGAAGAAAGGTTTTTACCGATCAGTCCCGCCGCAGTGAAATCGGGTTCCACCAGCTTGAAAATTTCCTCGGCTTTCATCCGCGAGAAATACCGGCCGTTCATCCATTCGAGCTTGGTCTGATCGAAAACGGCGTTTCGTTTGTTTATACCCTTGAGAGAGAAAAGGTTCACCAGTTCTTCGCGTTCGAGGATTTCCCGGTCATCGTCCGGGGACCAGCCCAGCAGGGCCAGGTAGTTAAACACTGCTGAGGCGAGGAAGCCCATCTCGCGGTACTCGATAAGACTTACAGCGCCGTGGCGCTTGCTCAGGCGCTTTTTATCGGGACCCAGGATCAGCGGCACATGAGCGAATTCCGGCATGTCGACTTCCAGAGCGCGGTAGAGTAGAATTTGTTTGGGGGTGTTGGAAATGTGGTCGTCCCCGCGGATGATATGGGTAATTCCCATGTGGATATCATCGGCGACAACCGCCAGTTGATAGGTTGGAGTACCGTCCGAGCGCAGGATTACAAAGTCTTCGAGCAGCCGGTTGTCGAAGCGAACCTTGTCGTGGATTCCATCCCGGTAGATGGTTTCTCCCGGGGGGATGCGGAATCGAACCACGTGGGGTTCGCCGCTCTCGGCGCGCTTGGCGGCCTCTTGCGGGTCCAACGACAGGCAGGTGCGGTTGTAAATTAATTGTTCTTTTTTCAGGCGGGCGAGTTCACGCTGCTTGTCTAGCTGGTCAGGCGTGCAGAAGCAGCGGTAAGCGGTGCCTTTTTCCAGCAATTTGCGCGCCGAATCCAGGTGACGTTCCCGGCCGAGGCTCTGGAAAACTATCTCGCCGTCCCACTCGATTCCCAGCCAGCGCAGGCCCTCCAGGATAACTTCGAGGGCTGCCTGCGTGGAACGCCGGGGGTCCGTGTCCTCGATGCGCAGCAGGAACCTGCCGCCGAGTTTACGGGCCAGAAGATAGTTGAACAGCGCTGTTCGAGCCCCGCCGATGTGCAGGTAACCGGTCGGGCTGGGCGCAAACCGCAGCACAGGGACCTGGTCGCTCATTTGCCGAATCCTTTAACTGAATGTTGACTATAAAAAAAGGGGCTTGAATCCGGCTGCCCCTGTTTTCTCGAATTTCGATCAACCACCCCGCCGCAAAACATGCCGTCTGTTTGGACATAATCCTCCAGGGGTAAGTGGCCCCTGCAAAACGGCGGGAGTCACACCGGTTTTTCAGGTTACTTTTCATCTCTGAGGGTTTAAAACCCAAGGCTCACCGAACTATAAGCTTTCGTGACGGCTTGAAAGTCGGCACGGAACGGCTCGGGATATGTATTTTTTCGCCGGTGCGGGGATTTCTGGTTACCCGCGCTTTACGTTGTTTAACCTTGAACGAGCCGAATCCCCTTATCTCGATTTTACGCCCTTCACAGAGGGAATCACCGATACTGTCGAGAAATCCGTCGAGGATCTGTCTGGTGACCAATTTGTTTTGATTGGTGGATTGGGCTACCTTTTCCACGAGCTGGGCCTTGTTCATGAACCTTCTCCTTGAAAGGTTAGGATAACCGGGCGCTCTGCGGCACGTCCGTTCACCCGTTTTTAAGCGGGTGACTTATTTATTGAAATGATCGAATCCTTTTTTCGAGACCGTTTCCAGGCGGCCGTCAGGCCGCTCGATAACCAGCTTTCCGCTATCCCCGGTAATAATGCCGATATTCAGTAGAGCGGTGCCGCATTCTTTTTCCAGTCGCTCGCGGCTGCCGCTTAATGCTCCGGGCGGCGCGGTAAGGCATAACTCGTAGTCTTCCCCTCCATGGAGAAAAAAATATTCGGGAGGCCTTCCCTGGGCCTCGGCAACCGAACGGGAGAAATCGCTCACCGGGAAACTCCCGCTGTAAAGATGCGCCCCCACCCCCGAGGATTCGAGCAGATGACCCAGGTCCGCCGCCAGACCGTCCGAGATGTCGATCATCGCACTCGGCGGGCCGCTCCCGGCCAACAGGAGCGCCTCTTTAAGGCGGGGTTCGGGCAGCAGCAGCTTTTCCTTAAGTTTCCGGTCGGGAGTCGGCAGCCAGCCGTTTTTTCCCTCAAGACCCGCCTCCAGGCAGGCCAGCACCGCAGCCGAGTCGCCGGGTGCGCCGGTGACCCAGATTTCATCGCCGGCCGCTGCTCCGGAACGCAGGATCGCCTTGCCTTTTTCCACCGTGCCGAACACTGTTACGGTAACTACCACAGCACTGCTGCCGGCACTCAGGTCTCCGCCGATCAGGGGGCAGTCGAACCTGCGGCCGGTCTCGATCAGCCCGCGGGCGAGCTCTTCCACTTCCGGGGCGCCCTTATCCCGGGGTATCGCCACCGAAGCCAGGGCTGCTGCCGGAGACGCCGCCATGGCCGCCAGGTCGCTAACTGCAACCGCCATGGCCTTGGCGCCTACCTGGTAGCAGCTGAAATAATCAAAGCGAAAATGCACTCCCTCGACAACGGCATCGGTGCTGGCGGCAATTTCCTCACCCGGTCCCGGAGCGAGCAGGCAGCAGTCATCCCCTACGCCTAAGCGTACAATCCCGGATGTTGGTACGCTTTCGGCGATCTTTCGGATATTTGCAATAATCTCGAACTCGCCCAAAGCTCGCCCTGCTTATGGTTAAAGTCCGTTTTCGATCAGCTCGCGCCTGCCGAAAAAGAAAGCCAGTTCACGTTTTGCCGAGGTCGCGGAGTCCGAGGCGTGAATCGCGTTTTGCGTCTTATCCTCGGCGTAGAGCTTGCGTATGGTATCGGGTTCGGCCTCGGCCGGGTCGGTGGCTCCGATCACCCGTCGCAGTTCGGCCACGGCGTCCTCGCGCTCCAAGGCCGCCACCAGTACCGGCCCGGAGGTCATGAATTCCAGCAGGGGCTCGAAAAAAGATTCCCCCCGATGCTCTTCATAGAAAGCCGCCGCGGTCTGTCCGGTGAGTTTTAAAAAGCGTGCCGCCACCATTTTAAACCCGGCTTCCTCCAGGTGGGCCAGGATTCGGCCGATGTTCCGGGCAGCCACCGAATCCGGTTTAATAATGGCCAATGTAGTCTCTTTCACATTTTCTCCCGGGCTAAATCCTCTCCGTTCAGCTACCGGATAGCCGAGGCCACCGCCTCGCCTATCTCAGCCGGGCTTTCGGCCACGGTTACTCCGCAGTCGCGTAAGACTTCGATCTTGCTCTGCGCCGTACCCACTCCTCCCGAGATTATGGCACCGGCGTGTCCCATTCTGCGCCCCGGAGGCGCGGTGCGGCCGGCGATAAAGGCCACCACCGGCTTGTCCATGTGCTCCTTGACAAACCCGGCGGCCGCTTCCTCGGCGGTGCCGCCGATTTCACCTATCATCAGCACGGCTTCGGTGTCCGGGTCCTCATTGAACAGGCGCAGGGCATCCAGGTGGGTGGTACCCACAACCGGATCACCGCCGATACCCAGGCAGGTGCTCTGACCGATCCCGCGTTCGGTAAGCTGCCAGACAGCCTCATAAGTGAGGGTTCCACTGCGGGAGACCACGCCTACTCTGCCCGGTGTATGGATGAAACCGGGCATTATCCCGATCTTGCATGCCCCCGGAGTTATCACCCCGGGACAGTTGGGCCCCACCAGGGCAGTGTTCCGTCCCTGGAGGTCGCGGGTCACCCGTACCATGTCGAGAGTAGGAATGCCCTCGGTGATGCAGACCACCAGGTCGAGGTTGCTGTCGGCCGCTTCCATGATCGCATCCGCGGCAAAAGGGGCGGGGACAAAGATTACCGAGGCATTGGCGCCCGTTTCTTTAGCGGCTTGGGCCACGGTGTCAAAGACCGGGACCTTGCCGTCAAAACTCTCCCCTCCCTTGCCGGGAGTCACACCGGCAACCACCTGAGTGCCGTATTCCAGCATCTGCCTGGTATGGAAGCTGCCCTCGCCGCCGGTGATGCCCTGGACTACTACTCTGGTTTCGCTGGAGACCAGGATGCTCATCGCCCTTCCTCCTTTCCTCTGGAGGCGGCGGCCGCCACGGCTTTCTCGGCCGCTTCCTTGAAGGCGTCCGCCCATTCGAACCCCAGTTCGGCCTGTTCGATTATTCTTTTGCCCTCCTCGGCGTTGGTGCCCTGGAGACGGACCACTACCGGGACCTGAGTCTCGAGATTTTCCAGGGCCTCGACAACTCCGCGGGCCACCCGGTCGCAGCGTACGATGCCGCCGAAAATGTTGATCAATACCGCGCCGACATTGGGATCCTTGCAGATGATCCGGAACCCGTTGCCGATCGATTCCACGTTGGCACCACCGCCTACATCGAGAAAGTTGGCCGGCTCCCCGCCGGCCTGCTTGATAATATCCATGGTGGCCATGGCCAGCCCGGCGCCGTTTACCATGCAGCCCACATTGCCGTCGAGCTTGATATAGTTCAAGC